>PMWR01000122.1 GCA_003166055.1 Acidobacteriaceae bacterium | reverse complement strand
GCCTTAAATGAGAGAGGTGGGGCTTCAGCCCCATGAGCGTGCTGACCAACCCCATCAATCTGACGGACACGTACAAAGGGGCACGACTTCAGTCGTGCCGACCCCAATCAAAAACGACGTCGGGCTTTAGCCCCTGAGGGAGGTCTGCTGTGGCTTCCAGCCCCTCAATTGGCTCGTCTTCAGCAGTCCGCTTAGCCCGATCCCACAAGAGCGTTACATGATTCCGCGCTGATTTCGGTTAATATCGTGGCGAGGGTAGGTACGGTGCTCGAAATACTCGCTGGAAGACTGAAGTGGGAGCGGACCGGCAACAGCATCAGGGTGGAGCTGCCGGCTCAGTTAACTTGGCCGAACCTGCGGAGAAGCGTCGGGAGCTTGCTCCTCTGCTGGGCCTTTTACTTCGCTATCTTAAGCCTACTTGATGGACCCCGCGGACGCCCTGTGCATTGGAGAGTAGCCCTGCTTTACATCCCCGTCTACGTCGCGGGCGGAATCTGGAAGATTCTGTCGCTCAGGACCATTCTAACTTTGAGTCCAGACGAAATGACAATCAATCAGGCGTTCTTCCAGAAAGATTGGAGCAAACGTGCGTACGCCACGCGTCGTCTCCACGATCTTCGGTACTGCAAGTCTCGCCCTGAACCGACGGCGGAACAGCGGAAGATCAAGAACAGTCTGCTATGCGACGTTGAATTCCAGACAATCGGTCTCTTCGACGGCATCACCGAAGAAGAAGCTGCCGCCCTCATCGCCAAAATGATGGAAGTCTACGCCTTTCCAAGGTATCCGGTCTCCAACTGAAATCCAGCAAGGGCAGCCCCCAACTTCCTACAAGACCCCCAACCCCACCAACTCCGTCCGCAGCGCATCCGCCCCCTTAAACACAATCCCCCTCATCCTCACTCCAACAGCCCCCGCCACATTCTCCGGCCGATCGTCAATAAACAAAACCCGCTCCCCTGCTCGTCCAAGAATATCCAGCGCCCGCTTATAGATCGCAGCCTCCGGCTTCCGCAGCCCCAGGTAGCACGAACTCAGCGCAACATCGAGAAGATCGCGCAGCCCAAATTTCTCGAACCGGTAATCGTTCGTCTCCCGCGCCTCGTTATTCAGCGCGCCCACCAGGCAATTGCATCCCGTAGCAATCTCGTTCAGAATCCCCAGCGCCCCATCCGGCAACTCCACCGACTGCGCGCAAATCGCGTCAAAGAACTCCGCCCGCGAAAAACTCCTCGGCTCGTAGAAAACCGCCGCGTCCAGATAAGCGTCGACATTGATAGCGTCCCGCTCCCACGCGTCGTAGTGGGCCGCATGCCGCCACTCAAGCTCCGCCAAATCCAAATTGAATTGCTTCGCAACCACCGCGCGCTCGCGGTGGTCCCAGCCATTGGTGAGCAGTACCCCGCCCACATCGAAGAGGATTACGTCGAAGGGAAACATCGGCGCCTCATATCGGCGCTCACGCGCCCAGGGAAATCTTTCAACGACCACAGAATTGAGCTCGTCTTGAGTACTGCAATGACTAACTGCTTCTCAAAAAACTCTCTCTTGAAATCTGTGCGACAGGGCACGACTTCACAGCTTGCTTGAACCTATTCGGGCGGTAGGCCGGGGATTCATCCCCGGCAAATGAGTCAATAAAATGAACGCGGGCTTCAGCCCCTGAGGTATGTTTTTTCGAATATCCCCGTGCCCCATTCTTGCGACTTTTTTCTGTCGCAAGGGTGGGAAACCAGTACGCCCATGCGAGCCTCCCGCGAGCGTCTGCCGCACCGCAGGTGCCTACGCCGGGCTCGCCGACCCATCCCCACACATATACTTCGCCTCAATCGCCAGCACCTTCTTGAACCGCCGCGTAAACCGCGGTTCGTTCGCAATAAACTTAGCCCCGATGAACGCATTCACACATTCATAAGCCAGCTCCGACCCAATAATTCGCGCCCCCAGCACAATCACATTCATGTCGTCGTGCTCCACCCCCTGGTGCGCGGAGTAAGTATCGTGGCACATCCCGGCCCGTATCCCCGGAATCTTGTTCGCCGCCACGCACACCCCCACCCCCGACCCGCAAATCAAAATCCCGCGCGGCGCAACTCCCTCTTTGATCGCCGCGCCCACCTTCTCCGCAAAGTCAGGATAATCGTCGGGCAAATCCCCGGTATAAGCCCCAAGGTCCACCACCTCGTGCCCGGCCTTCGCCAGGTACGCGCGAATATCCTCTTTCAGAGGAAACCCCGCATGATCCGCACCGATTACAAGCTTCACAATTCACTCCTTCGGAGTTAGTTGTCAGTTTTAAGTTGTAAGTTCGCATGCCAATCTACGATCCGAAACAACATCATCACTCGCAGAGACATCAGGAACTGACAACTTAAAACTTACAACTGAAAACTGCCTCTACTTCACCAGCTTCTTCGCCCGCGTCGCCACGTTCCCAGCACTGAATCCAAGCTTCTCCATCACCACCGGCCCCGGCGCGGAAGCCCCAAAGCGGTCTACTCCCAGCACATCGCCATCCAATCCCACATACTTCCACCACCCCAGCGTCGCGCCCGCCTCCACTGCCAGCCTTGGCACGCCCACCGGCAGCACGCTCGCCTTGTACTCCGCCGTTTGTTCCTCAAAAATCTTCCAGCTCGGAAAACTCACCACCCGCGCGCGAATCCCTTCTCCGGCCAGCAGTTTTGCCGCCTCCACCACCAGCGACACCTCTGATCCAGTGCCGATCAGCACCACCTGCGGATCAGCGACATCCTCCAGCACATACGCGCCATGGCTGACTCCACCAAGTACGTCTACCGTGGCCGCATCAATCACCGGCAGATCCTGCCTGCTCAGCGCAAACCAGCTTGGCCCCGTGCGTTCCAGTGCCAGCCTCCACGCCGCTGCGGTTTCGTTGGCATCCGCAGGCCTGAAGTCCGTCAAATTCGGAACCGCCCTTAGCGCCATCAAGTGTTCAATCGGTTGGTGCGTCGGCCCATCCTCACCCAGCCCGATCGAGTCATGTGTAAACACAAACAGCGACCGAACCTTCATCAGCGCTGCCAACCTTATCGCCGGCTTGCAGTAATCCGAGAACGTGAAGAACGTCGANNCTCGGCAATCGCGTTCATCACCGCGCCGCCTGCGTTGCGCGTAGCCACCGGCTTGCCCGCCGGAAAGCTCGGAATCGCCTTCACCCAATCCGCCTTGCGTACATCCTTCTGCGTCCGCTCAAACTCCGCGGCCAGCTCTGGATTCGCCGCCTTGTAGCCTTCGAATTTCTCGTTCCACTCCGCCTCGAGGCCTGCCCCGCGATCCACCGCCTTGCGCCANNTGCACCTTGTTCGTTCCGGCCTTCGGACTACCGTAGCCAATCACCGTCCGCACCGCAATCATCGAAGGCCTCTCGGTCTCAGCCTTGGCATTTTCAATCGCCTTCTCAATCGCCTTCAGGTCATTTCCATCCGCAACCCGCTGCACATGCCAGTGGTAGGCCTTGAACCGCTCCAGCACATCGTCGTTGTAACTCAGCTCCGTTGGCCCATCCAGCGAAATCAGGTTGTCGTCGTAGAGAATCGTCAGCTTGCCCAATGCCAGCGTCCCTGCCAGTGCGCAAGCCTCGTGACTCACGCCCTCCATCAGATCCCCGTCGCCGCACAGCGCATAGGTGTGGTGGTTCACTATCTCAAATCCCGGCTTGTTGTAAATCGCTGCCAGGTGCTTCTCCGCCATGGCCATCCCCACCGCCATCGCGATCCCCTGCCCCAGCGGCCCGGTCGTCGCTTCCACGCCGTCCGTATCGCCGTACTCGGGATGCCCCGGCGTCTTCGATTCCCACTGCCGGAATCCCTTCAAATCGTCGATCGTCACATCGTACCCGGACAAGAACAGCGTTCCGTAAAGCAGCGCCGAAGCGTGCCCGTTCGACAGCACAAACCGGTCCCGGTCCGCCCACTTCGAGTGCTCCGGATTGTGCTTCATCAGCTTGTGAAACAGCAGATAAGCAATAGGCGCACAGCCCAGCGGAGCGCCCGGATGGCCGCTGTTCGCCTTCTGTACCGCGTCCACGGCAAGCAGCCGCAATGTATCGATGGACAGTTGATCAAGCGAGAGATCTGCGATTGGAGCCATAATCGTATGAATTCCTTTCGTTGGCGCGCTCAAAGCACGCTAATTCCGGTAAATCGCTGTTCCGTTTACTCACTGTTTCTGAGCGTCAACCTTCACGTCCACATTGTATCCAAGCCAGCTGTCCTGCTCCGTCCAACGCAGCGTCCATTCGAGCCCTTTGCTTTCCGCTCCCGGAACAATTTCCGCGCTGTATCCCGCGCTGCCCAGGCTGTGGCTCGCCGTGATGTGTGTCGTCTGCCATCCATCCGCGCTCCAACTCACCTCAAAACGCTTCTCGTCCAGAATGCGCAACGTGTTCCCCGCCGCAATTCTCTGTAACGGCCGTTTGCGGCTGTAAATCTCCAGGTCCCCGCGCGTGCGTTTCCTGCCTTCCGGTTCGCAGTACCGCTCATACACTGGATCGATGCGGTCGAAGACCTTCCCATCCACCGCGGATCGCAGCAGCTTCAAATACTCCGCATGTGCCCACACCAGCGGAACCGCCGATCCAGCCGGTTGACCAAGCCTCAGACTGGCCTCAGGCATGTCCGCCTCGTCCCACACCTGTTCCGGCATCATCTGACCGCACGTTGCAAATCGCTCATACGTCTTGATCAGCGCGGAGATATCCTTCCCCGCCGCCAGCTCATAATGAGCCCGCTCCCCGGTCAGCAGCGGCCACACCCGGCCCTGGCCCCATCCCTGAAACGGTCCGCCGTCAGCCCGGTTGCCATAGCCGTCCCAGTTGTAGCGCAGCCATCCCGGTCCCTGCGGCAATCCGCGCTTCAACACCGCGTCCACCACTGTCAGCGAGTCCACCATCAGCGGATCGTCCGGCCGCCGCACGCCATACCGCACCAGTTCCAGGAAGCCGGCGTCGATAATCTCCCGCGCCTCGAATTCGAACCGCGTCCCCGGCGGCCTGTTCTGCAGCCGGATGATCTCCTTCCCGCAGCTTTCGCACGCATACGCCTCGCCGCTCTCCGGCGGCCGAATCCGCATGTAATGCCTCTTGATCTCCGGATGCAGCACGCCGTCGTCGGTCACCGTCCAGTCTTCGAGGTGCTTTTCGATCCAGTCGGCATACTCCTCCAGAAACACCGCCAGCTCCGTTGAATCGTGGGCTCGCGCAATCTCCGCCGCGCAAATCAACCCCGCAACCACCGCCGCCAGCGTTGAAGGCGAATAGCCCGCATTCTCTTCCCAGCGCTCCTGGTGCGTAATCGGCGCCTGCCTCACCAGAAATCCCGCCGCCCGCTCCACAAACGGAAAAATCTGTAGTTCGCCAAGCGCATTCGCCTTCCATAGCCGCCACGCCAGAATCAATGGAAACGCCACTTCGTCCAGTTGTTGCCCCGTCCAATACGGCGTCCCGTCAATCCAGAAGTTCTGCGCAAACCCACCGTTTGGCTCCTGTGTACAGGCCAGATAAACCAGCGCCCTCCGCGCCGTCTCCGCCCGCCCGCAGGCCAGCAGAGCCGTCGCCGTCTGCACCATGTCCCGCGTCCACACCAGGTGGTAGCCGCCCAGGTCGTCGTCGCCCTTCACCTGCCCCCACGGAATCGACGCCGACGCCACAAACGCTCCGGAATACGTCTTGTCCTCGTGCGCCAGCAGCACGTTGTGGCTGGCCCTCATCAGCTTGCCGCCATCGCATGCCTTGGCCGCCAGCCACTCCGGGTTCGCTGCCCGCTTCCACTGCGTGATGTACCGTGCGCGGCTGTCTTCAAATGCCGTTGCCAGCGCTCCCATCGTCTTCTGCGCCGCCGTGTGATGCCCCTCGCCGATTCCAAAGCCCAGCGTAAACTCCGTCGCCCCCTGCAAATCGAGTTCGCCCATGATCGCGATATTCCCGTTCAGCGCGGATCCGAACTCCCAATCCATGCGGAAGTTCTCCATCAGGTCGCGCCAGCCATCGCTGGCCCCAACAAACCCGCAACTCACCCGCGAAAAGCCGCAATTGGCGCCCATTGCCAGCGACCACTCGTTCTTCCACGCCAGCACCGCCTTGTATCCCGCAAAGTCCACCGCGCGCGCCGAGTTGCCCGCCCCGCCTCCATCCAGATGCGGCGCCAGCAACGCGTACACCTTGAGCCGCGGCAGCAAATCCGCGTTGCCCTCCAGCTTCACATGCTGCAGCACCACCGAGTGATGCGGATCGCAGATGATCTCTTTGGTCAGCGTGTACCGGCCCTCCGGATCGCGGTTCACATACCGCACCCCCAGCGCCTCCGGGTGAATGTACTCAAACGTCGTCGTCAGGTCCCGCTTTTCTTCGTGGACAAACGTCTCCCCATCCGTGACCAGAAACTCCATGTCGCGCATCTGCGCCCGATCGATGGTAGGGTGATAGACCTCGTTCAAAATTCCGTGCGAGCACGTGAACCAGATACGGCTGGATGCCGCGTAGGCCGTTCCAACCGCGTCCTTCACGCTTGAAGTCCAGCGCGGTTCCATGCCCGGCGAGCCAAACGCCTCGCCCTGCTGCTCAAGCCA
>PMWR01000408.1 GCA_003166055.1 Acidobacteriaceae bacterium | reverse complement strand
CGCACCATCAGCTCCATCTCCACCGCCTGAGTTCCGTGCGGAAACGGCCCCACGTCCGAACCCACCGCAAACGGAATTCCCGCCGCAACCTGCTTCTTGAACTCGGCAATCTTGTAGTTCAGCAGCGCCGTCTCGCGCGCAGCCGTTGCCGGTGACCCCGCGTGCTCCGCGAAATAAGCAAAGATCGCGAACGTCGGCACCGCCGGAATGTGCTTCTCCTTCATCAGCTTCATCGTCTCATCGCTGAGCTGTGTCGCGTGGTCGATCGACGCCACGCCGGCCTGCGCCGCATACAGCGTACCCGGCTCGCCCATGGCATGAACGCCCACCGTCGTGCCCAACCGCCGCGCCTCTTCAACCGCGGCAGCCAACTGCGCTTCTGTGTACTGGTAAGGCGTATGAAACTCCCCATCCACCAGGCTGTCCTTGCCCGTCTCGTAAATCTTCGCGAAGTCCGAGCCCTCCTTGTGCTGCTCGCGCATCACCTCGACAATCTGATCGATCGAGTTGGCGTAGTCCGCGTTCGAAAGCACATGCTGCGCGGGGTTGTAGTGGATCGCGTCCTCATGCCCGCCCAGAATATCGATTGCATTGCCGCTCATCCGCATTCGCGGCCCCAGAATCAGCCCCTTGTCGATCGCTTCGCGGATTGCCGTGTCCGCCGAGCCAGCGCCCTCCGTGCCCATGTCCCGCTCGGCCGTGAATCCGGCCAGCAGGTCCGCCTTCGCCGCGTCGGCGGCAATCAGCGTTCTCAACGGCACCGATTCCTCCACCGTCTGCAAATCCTCCGCTCCCGGATGCAGGAACAAATGCACGTGTGCATCAATCAGCCCCGGCATCAGCGTCGTGTCGCCGAGATCGATGACCATGGCCCCTTGCGGATGATCCACCGAAACGCCCACCGCGCGGATGCGGTCGCCAACCACAAGCACCTCGCCCGGCTTGAGCAGTGTCCCGGTATCGACCTCAAGCAGCCGTGCCGCATGCAGAACAATCGGCACAGGTCCAGCCTGCTGGGCAGACCCCGTCATCGCGGCAAACACACAAGCCGCGCACAAAACGAAGTGTCGGATACACAAATCAATCTTCGGCATGGCTACGACTATAACAATTGCCGATTCCCTTCGAACAGGGGACAACGAACAATCATTGAAGTGCAAACCCCGTTGGGTTCGTCGCCCGAGCTCTCATTCCGCTGCCGTAAAGTGAACATAGGCATCGGAACAATGCGTTGCGAAACTAAATGAATGGGAAGATTGGATGACGACTGAACGGGAACTCCGCGACAAGCTGCGGAAAATCTCTGCACTCTTCGAGGGCGCAACCAGCCAGGGGGAACGCGATGCCGCGGCAGCCGCTCTCGACAGGGTCCGAAANNTGCCGCCGCTACGGTCTGCATCCCTATCGTTATCCGCGCCAGCGCTATTCGACGGTCACACTGCGCGCGCCAAAATCGTTTCTCAATGGAACGCTATGGCCGGAATTTCTGCAGATCAAGGAAGCGCTCGACGACTACCTCAACGAAGCTACGGAAAGGATTATCCGCGAAGAGGTCTTCGGCGACTCCAGTGAAGCTGAAGAGCAAGCGGGATGACGCGCACCTTCGCGTCTTTCCCACCGTTGCCTCAATACGCCGCAATCCCCGTAAGATGCTGCCCCAGAACCAGCGCGTGGATATCGTGCGTCCCCTCGTAGGTCTTCACGCTCTCCAGGTTCATCATGTGCCGCATGATNNGAGATGTGCTGGTGCCCCACCTTGCCCGCGTCCTTCAACCGCCCCACATGCAGCGAGAGAAGTTGCGCTTTGGAAATCTCACTGGCCATCCACACCAGCTTCTCCTGAATGAGCTGATGGCTCGCTATCGGCTGTCCGTGAAACTGCTTGCGCGTCTTGGCGTATTGCAGCGCCGTGTCGTAGCACGACATGGCCGCGCCGATCGCGCCCCAGCTTATCCCGTAGCGTGCCTGGTTCAAGCACATCAGCGGACTCTTCAACCCGCCTGTCAGCGGCAGCAGGTTCCCCGCAGGCACATGCACATCCTGCAAGACCAGGCCGCTCGTCACCGAAGCCCGCAGAGACCACTTGCCATGCACGTCCTTCGCGGAAAAGCCAGGCCTGTCCGTCTCGACCAGGAAGCCGCGCACCTTGTTGTCCTCGTTCTCCACCTTGGCCCAGATGATCGCAACATCGGCAATCGACCCAGAAGTGATCCACATTTTTTCGCCATTCAGAATGTACTCATCGCCGGCTTTCCGCGCGGTCGTGGTCATCCCTCCCGGATTCGACCCGAACCCCGGCTCCGTCAGCCCGAAGCAGCCCAGTTTCTCACCGCTGGCCAGCGCCGGCAGCCATGTATTCTTCTGTTCCTCCGTCCCAAAGGTGTAAATCGGATACATCACCAGAGCCGACTGCACGCTGACAAAGCTGCGCAGGCCTGAGTCGCCCCGCTCCAGTTCCTGCGTCACCAGTCCATACTCCACGTTGGACATGCCTGCGCAGCCATAGCCTTCGAGGTTCGCGCCAAAAAAGCCGAGTTCGCCCATCAGCGGAACCAGCTCCCGCGGAAAACGCCCCTCGCGGAAGCAGTCTTCGATGATCGGAACGATGTTGTCTTCGACGAAGTCGCGCGCCGTGCGGCGCACCAGCAATTCGTCCTCTGAGAAGCCGGAGTCAAGATGGAGAAAGTCAAAGTTCTGAAACTTGAAAGCCATGATTGCACCTGTCGTTCTTTGCGCTGCTAAAACAGGTAAGCCTTTCAGAGATCGAGCGACGTCAGCCAATGGCTTTCCGGCTTCAGCAGGCACGTTCCAGCGGACGCGCTACTTCAAATTGGCAATTTGCATATTGCGGAAGTAAACCTCCGCGCCCTCGCACTGAAACAGAATCTTGCCGTGCGTAGGGTTGGCGTTGGTTCCCTCATTGGCCAGCTTTCCGTTGACGAAATAGAGAATGCGGTCGTGGTCCACAACCAGCTCCAGGACATTCCACTCCCCATGCGGCTTTTCCAGATCGTCCACCGGATCGCGATAGCCGGTCACGTTCACCAGTGGCCCGCGGCCAATGTGCGGAATGCGTGTGTATTGGCTGGGGCTGGGGTCGGCGGTACTCAGGTACTCCTTGCCGTCTACCGTGATGCCTGTGCCGTTGATCACCCAGATGTCGCCGGTGCCGCCCTCGGCAATTTGAAACTCCATCAGCCGCGACCACACCTTGAGGGGACCCGTAATGTTGTACTGGATACCGCTGTCGCGCGCTTTGCCAAGCCGCGGCGCATACATCTTTTCGCCCCATTTGAACTCCGCGCGCAGGTAGTAATTCTTGTACTCTTTCTTCGTTACCAGCCCGCCAAACTCTTCGCCGGAGATATGCAACATGCCATCTTCAACCTGAAACACCTTGTCCGGATCGTTGTTGATGCCATGATCTTTCAGCAGCGTGTCGAATCCATCGAAGTTCTTGCCATTGAACAGCGGCTTCAGTTTGCCGTGCGGTGGAATGCTTGGCGCCGCTTGCGCGCATGCTGCATGCGCTCCCAATGCGGCAAAGGCGAGCGCGGCGGCGAGCGTGAATATGCGGCGCAGGCCAGTCATGTTCTTCATCGGTCATCTCCCATGGCTTGAGGCTTGTAACTTGCATTTATCGCGGGCGCCACACCAGGCATCCGGTATCCCATCATACTCCGGCGAGCCCCCTCGGCCGCGCAGCCATCGTTGTCTTCCATGCGCATTCAGGAACCTGTATGCGAAGCGGTAGGATAGCTGTAGCAAAGAGGGAGCCTATTGCATGAATCGCAGGGAGTTTCTCGGAACATCGCTCACGGCTGGAGCGGCCATTGCCGCGGGAACCCATGCGCTCGCAGCGCCAGACNNCGCGCGATCCGCAACCGGGTGCCCAGCTCTCGCCGGCCCTGCGCAAGCTGCCCATCGGTGTCTTCAATCCTCCCTTCCGGCAGCTTTCACTCGATGCCATGCTGGACAAATTCGTCAGCCTCGGTATTGAGGCGGCGGAGATCGGCGCCGGCGGCTACACCGCAACGCCGCAGTGCCCCACCGCCGAGCTCGTGGCCGATCCGGCCAAGGCGCGCGCGTGGAAGAAGAAGTTTGACGACCGCGGCATCCCGATCATGACGCTCAGTTGCCATGCCAATGCGCTTCATCCCGACCCGGCCAAGGCCGCGGCGCACGCGCAGCAGTTTCAGCAGACTATCCAGCTTGCCGGCATGCTGGAAATCCCCACCGTGGTCGGATTCTCAGGCTGTCCCGGCGGCTCTCCGACCGATACCACTCCGACCTGGGTCACCTATACCTGGCCGCCCGACCACGCCGCCGCCCTGGCTTGGCAATGGAAGGAGCGCGTCATTCCTTATTGGAAGGAGACAGCCCGGTTTGCCCGCGACCATGGCGTGCGCCGCATCGCGCTGGAGATGCACCCCAACTTCGTGGTCTACAACCCGCGCACCCTGATGCGCTTGCGCGAAGCCGTCGGCGAGGAGATCGGCGCCAACTGCGACCTCAGCCATCTGTTCTGGCAACAGTGCGACGCCGTGGAGGTGATCCGCTACCTCGCCAAACAGGGAGCTCTTTATCACGCGCACATGAAAGATACGGCGTTCTTCCGCCAGAATGTTGACCGCTTCGGGGTACTGAACTTCGCCTCCTCGGCCAAGGATCTCGAAGGTTCGGAGTTTTTCCGCGCGGTGGGCTACGGACACGGCGCCAGCCTGTGGAAGGACGTGATCGCCGCATACATGGAAGTCGGCTTCGACGGGATGCTCAGCATAGAGAACGAGGACCCGTTGCTGAGCGGGGAAGAAGGCGTAACGCGTTCCCTGGCGGTGCTCAAGAATGTCCGCGAAGAATTGCTAGCCGGCCATCCAAACCCAGGCACATCGCGAACCTAGAACCAGCTCAGCATAATGGCGCGTGAGTATCTTCGAGACGGATGATCCAGAAACCAATACACAGCGGTCTCGGCATTTCTCGGACCCCTGACCCCTGACCCCTGTCCTACTCCATAAACTCCCGCACAAACGCGTTGTCCGTGTGCAGCAATTCGTGCAGCGACCCATCGAAGATCAGCCGTCCCTCCTCGAGCATGAGAAATGTCGTGTTCGGGTCGACCTCGCCTGCAGGCAGCGGTACCATGCAGTTTTGCTCCGTGTCGAAACGGTGCGTGCAGAGCATGAAAGCGTCCTGCAGCCGGTGCGTTACCAGAAGCGATGGCGTCCGGTACGCGTCGCGCTGTTTCATCACTAACTCGACGATGGTGGTCGAAGTCACCGGGTCGAGGCCGCCGGTGGGTGAATCGTAGAGCACCAGTTCCGGATGGCGAATGAGCGCGCGCGCAATCGCTACGCGCCGCCGCATACCGCCCGACAAGCTGCCGGGAAAAAAGCCGAATGTATTGTCCAGTTCCACAAAGCGCAGCGCCTCGTGCACGCGCTGGTCGATCTCGTCGTCAGGCACCCGCTCCTGGATCAACTGGTAGGCCACGTTGTCGCGAACGGTCAGCGAATCGAACAGCGCGCCCTCCTGAAAAACCATCCCCGTGCGCGTGCGCAGAGCGAAGAGTTTCTGCTCGGGCATCTGGGCAATCTCTTCGCCGAAGAGCCGGATGCTGCCCTCGTCAGGTCGTAGCAGGCCGTTGGTCAGCTTCAGCAGCACGCTCTTGCCCACGCCCGCGGGGCCAAGCAGGATGCGCGTCTCCCTCGGGGCCACTGAGAAGCTGACATCCCGGAGGACCGGCGGCCCGTCGAACGCAATGGACACGTCGCGGAAGGCGACAACCGGCTCGGCATCCGCAAGCGGAGCCGGTTCGGACGGGTCGGAAGCGGCAGTGTCGTTCATCGGAAGAGTGAGAGCATGACCTGGGTGACGAGTGTGTCGACGACAATGATCAGCACCGACGAGGTGACGACGGCCTGAATGGTGGAGCGGCCCACGCCCTCGGTTCCGCCCGTGGTCCTCATGCCGTAAAAACAGCCGATCGATGCGATGATGAAGCCCGAGAACAGCGGCTTGACCAGTCCCTGCAGGATGTCGGGATAGCGCAGCGATTCCCACGCGCTTGAGAAGTATTGCGTGCCGTTCTGGCCATTCAAAAAAACGGTGACCGCGCCGCCGCCCGCAATGCCGCAGGCGTTCGCAAGGATAGTGAGAAAGAACAGCATGGCGATCGAGGAAAACAGGCGCGGCGTCACCAGCTTGCGCACAGGGTCAACCCCAAGGGCACGCATGGCATCTATTTGTTCTGTAACAACCATCGAGCCCAGCTCGCTGGCCATCGACGAAGCGTTGCGGCCCGAGACCATAACGCCCGTCAGCACCGGGCCCAGTTCGCGGATCATGGTGAGCGCCACAAACCGGCCGGTCAGGGCGCTGGCGCCAAACTCTGACAGCGTCGCCGCGGATTGCAGCGCCAGCACGCAGCCCGTAAAGAAGCCGGAGAGCAACACGATGGGCGAGGAACCGAACCCGATAATATCGGACTGAACCAGGAACTCAGGCCAGTAAACCGGCGGACGGAACAGGTTCATGACAGCGCGCCACGAGAACAGGGAGTAGTCCTGCACGGTGAGCACGAGCCGCTTTGCTGTTCTGTCGATCGTTCCTATCGCCATTGGGTCTTCCGGATTGCGGAAAGGTGAGGTGCGTCGCTTCGCCGCTCACCCGAGGTGCAAGGACAGAATAGCGCACGCGCGTTGGCTGATGCGTCTTGCGTCGTAAACTGGCATACAGCGGTTCCACAATCGCAGCACCTCGGAGGCACCATGTCGAGTGGCTTTTTCCTTAAGAAAAAGCCACCCTGCACAATGTTAGAGAGGGCACGTAAATTGTGGAAGCGCTCGAGAAAGCGAGCGAACGGTGACGCCTGAGGCGGCAGAAAAGCTGGAAAAGTTCTTTGACGGGTTTGCGGGAAGTGCAAATCCGCTTTTGCTCCTGGACTACGACGGGACGCTGGCGCCATTCCGCGTCGACCGCTTCCGGGCGCGCCTGTGGGCGGGCGTGCGGGAACTGCTCCAGCGCATCCAGCGCCAGGGCCGGACACGCATGGCTGTGGTAACGGGCCGCCCGGCCGCTGAAATTGCACCCATGCTGGCCCTCGACCCGCCGTTGGAGGTTTGGGGGCTCCATGGTGCTGAGCGCCTCTATCCGGACGGCCGGCGGGAACTGGAGCAGCCGCCCCCGGCAACCCGCGCAAAGCTGAATGAGCTAAAGGAGCATCTCCGCCGCGACAGCCTGGGTGGACTCTTCGAGGAAAAGGCCAACGGCGCGGTGATGCACTGGCGCGGAGCCTCAGTCGAGAAAGCAACGCGAATCGAAGCGCGCGCGAGAGCTCTCTTTGAACCGTTGGTCCGCATGGATGGCCTGGCGCTTCTCGACTTCGAGGCCGGCCTGGAATTGCGCGCAGGTCGAAACAAAGGCGGAGCCGTCGCAGCGATCCTGGCCGAATCGGACACAGGAGGCCCCGTAGCCTATCTGGGCGACGACCTGAGCGACGAAGCCGCATTCCAGGCAGTCAACGCTGTGGGCCCCCGTGCTTTGAGTGCCCTGGTTCGCCGCCAGCGGCGTGAAACGAATGCCAATATCTGGCTCCGCCCGCCCGCGGAACTGCGCGCATTTCTGCAGCTGTGGGTCGAAGCTTCCAGCCCTTCAGTCGAAGTTCGCAGAAAACTAACCACTAACCACTAACCACTGTCTCTTATTCTCGACCCTTCTTCCGAATCTCAATATTCAGCCGCTTGATCTTCTGATTCAGCGTCGATAGCGGGATATGAAACTGCTCCGCCGCGTCAGTCTGGTTTCCATTGCAGCGTTCCAGTTTCTCGATAATGATCCGCCGCTCAATGTCTTCGAGAATGTCGAACAGCGAAGCATTCGGGTTGTGTTCGAGCAGCGCATCCTGGAAGCTGCGTCCGGTAATGTGTCCCGGCAGCAGGTCCGAGCCGATGACGGGCCCATTGGAAAGCACGACACCGCGCTCAATGGAATTCTCAAGCTCGCGCACATTGCCGGGCCACTCGTAATCAACCAGCGCCCGCAGCGCATCGTTGGTCAGCTTGCGCGGGGGCAGGTCGTTTTCCTTGGCATAGAAATCGAGGAAGTGTTGCACCAGCAGCGGAATGTCTTCGCGCCGCGCACGCAGCGGCGGCAGATCCACCGTGATCACATTGAGGCGGTAAAACAGGTCTTCGCGGAAGCGCCCGTCGCGCACCGCCTGGCGCAGGTCGATGTTGGTGGCGGCGATGATGCGCACGTCCACCTGAATTTCCTGAATGCCGCCCAGGTGCATGAAGCGCCGGTCCTGGAGCACGCGCAAAATCTTGGCCTGCGTGTCCATGCCCATGGTGGCGATNNTTCTCGTTGTCCCAGGGCTTCTGAACAAAATTCTCAGCCCCCGCGCGAATGGCATCGACGACGTTTTCCACGGTGCCGTAGGCGGTGATCATGATGACCGGGAGATCCGGCTGGCGGTTCTTGATCAGCGGCAGCAGTTCGAGCCCGCTCTGGCCGGGGAGCGCCAGGTCCAGCAGCACCAGGTCGAAGTTGTCCGAGTCCAGGATCCGCAGCCCCTCTTCGCCGTCAACGGCCAAACGCACCTGGTAGCCCTCGAGCGTGAGCAGCAGTTCGAGCGACTCCCGGATCGCTGCCTCGTCGTCGATCACGAGGATATTGGCTCCGGGGGTATTGGCTGCGGCTGACGAGGAGACGGGTAAATTCACTGGCAGGGCGACCTCAGACATGTACGGACTTTCTTAACAATGGAAACTCAAGATGAAAGGTTGTGCCGGAGCCGACCGCGCTCTCGACATGGATCTTGCCCGCGTGCTCCTGGATGATGCCGTACGAGACCGAAAGGCCCAGACCGGTGCCGCGTCTGTCGCCAGGCCGGGGCATCGTCTTGGTCGTGAAGAACGGATCGTAGATGCGCTTCAGATGCTCCGGCGCAATGCCCGAGCCGGAGTCGCTCACCAGCGCTTCGACATGTCCGTTGGCCAGCGTCGAAACCCTGAGTTGGCCCCCGCCTGGCATGGCATCCTTGGCGTTGAGCAACAGGTTGAGGAAGACCTGCTGCAGCTTCCCGGAATTGCCGTGGATGAGGGGCAAATCCTCGGCCAGATCGAGATCGACGACGATCTGTGCCGTCATGAACTGGTGCTCGAGCAGCGAAAGCGTGTCGCTGATCACCTGGTTCAGATTCGTGTCGCGGAACTCCGTCGTCGAAGTGCGTGAAAAGTTCAGCAGCCCGTTGGCAATCTCCGCCGCGCGGAAGCTCTGCTGCGTAATCTTCTCCAGCACCGGACCAAGCCGCGCATCGCCGCGCAGTTGTTTCGACAGCATCTGCGCGTAGGAGGAGATCACGGCCAGCGGGGTGTTGATCTCATGCGCCACACCCGCCGCCAGCAGCCCAATGGAACTGAGCTTGTCGTTTTGCGTGAGCTGGGCTTCCAGCGCGACGCGCTCCGTGATGTCGTCCACCAGGATGATGCGTCCCACCGAAACGAAGTCGCGAGACAGCAACGGCGCCACGGCAATATTGGCTGTTCGCTGCTCTCCCGCGCGGGTGGTCATGCGGAACTTATACAGGTGATGCACGCCCTGTTCGGCGCGAAAGCTGTCGATCGCCTCCACGAAGTCCGAGGGAAAGACCAAACGCAGCTCCTGGCCGATAGCCTCGCCGCGGCTGAGGGCATACATGGCCTCCATCTGCGCGTTCCAGCTCTCGATGCGGTCGTCAAGATCGAGCGCCAGAATGCCCACGTTAATCGACTCGACAATGTTTTCGTTGAACTCCTTAAGCCGCTCGAATTCGCCGATCTTCTCCTGAAGCCGCGCGTACAGGCTGGCGTTCTGGAGAGCGATGCCGATATAACTGGCCAGCGATTCGAGCAGTTCCACATCTTCGCTCGAAAGGAAGTCGCCGCCGATGGTGCGGCCCAGGCCAATGACCGCGATGGTACGCGTTGCGGACCCGTCCTGAACGCGACACGGAAGGTAATAGTTCAAGTCGAGCAGGGCGGCGGTGCGCTGCTGGTCTTCTGGCAAATGCAGAGCCTGCTGGGCATTCTCCAGAAAAATGTGCGAGTGGTCAGCGGCCCGGTCGAAATCGAGGAAGCCGAGCGCCAGGTGCTCATGCGCGTTATGCGTTTCGGCAGGCAATCCATGCGATGCCGCCAGCCGCACTCTTCCCGAATCCTGAGTAAGAAACACCGCAACCCGTGCCACCAGCAGCGTGCGCGGCAGCCGCTCGACAATCGATTCGAGCAGTGCCTGCGGATTGGTCTCCGAACTCAGTCCGCGGCCGAATTCAACCAGCGCCTTGCGGTAGTCGTAGCGATGCCGGTCAAAAGCCTTGTCCACCCACCCCTGGATTCTGCGCTTAAGCGGGTCGAAGATTGCCGCCACAACCAGAATCGAGAGCACCAGCCCCCACTCGCGCACCGCGTCGGGCAGCCGCGTGTGAACCACCAGGGCGATCAGCGCAATCACGCCAAAGTAGACGCCGAGCAGCAGCGCTGTAGCCAGCGAATAGGCCACCCCCCGCTTGAAAATCAGGTCGGTGTCCATCAGCCGGTAGCGGACGATGGCCCAACTGAACGTCAGTGGCAGGAATACCAGGCAAAGGGCCGCCAGATCCGACAGCCGCCCAGGGATCAGCCCCGGAATGGTCAGGTCAAACAGGAAGGGAATCGCGTAGAACAGCGTGAACGGTCCCACCGCCAGCCATGCGCCGCGCATGAGCCACTTCAACTGCTGCCGCTGCAACGGGGTGTTCGCCAGTGAGTAGCTGCGCACGAACAATATCGCGGCGAGCACGTAGAAAGCAGCATCGTAGCCGGTTGCCGTCTGGTTCAGCCGGTGCAGCAGCAGCCCGGTGGCCTGGCGAGTTTCAATGGCCCAGATCCACAGCCCAAGCAGTCCCGCGCCGGGTGCGTACACCAGCGGCAGAAGCCAGCGGCGGCGGATATTCTTCAGCCGCTCCTCGGGGAAGCTCAGCGCAAAATGCAGGAACAACGCCGGCTGCAGCGCCTCCGCGAGCAGGTTGCACCATAGAACGAGAGAATCCAGCGCGTCCAGTTTGCCCGTGTACTTCAGCGAATAGAGCGCGAATGAAACCAGGCAGTAAATGTAAAAGTGCGTGGCGCGTGGCGCCGTCCAGCGCCGAAACAGCACATAGATGCCGATGGCCAGATAGACCAGGCCGATAAAGCGCAGACCGAGTTGCAGGCTCCGGTCCAGCGGTACTGGAATCACCACCACCGGCGTGTCCAGCGGGATGCCGTCGCGGGTAATCGCGTAGCTGGCCTTGTCGTAAACCCCGGTTGCGTAAAGCACACGCTCCAGATCGGACACCCGCTCAATCGGCGTGTAAGTGACCTTGGGCGGCAGGCTCTTGCCTTGAATGCCGCCGCGTTGGCCGGCACCGCTTGCTACCCCGCTTCCTGCCCCGTTTGCCCTGGGTCTGACCGAGCCAAGCAAATCCTGCGCGTTCAGGTCATCGCGATCGGTGGTTCCGGGTCGTTGTGCGGGGTTGTCCGGGAGGACCGCGGCTCCGGTCAGCAGGTCGTGAACCTGGATGCCGGCCTGCTGTCCCGGCATATCCGGCAGCACCCGCTCGGCTTCCAGACCGCCCGCCACCTCGCGCCACCAGACACCGTCGTCCGGCTGCTGAAAATGGCCCTCCTGCCGAAAGTTCAGCACCGCCAACAGAAACATGCTTGCCGTAGCCACGGCAAGCATGGTCGCCTGCAACCGGTTGAAAAGGCTCGTCTCCATTGCGGGGAACTCTTACATCCCAAGGGCCTGTTGCACGTTGGTTGCCATGCCCGAAAAAAGTGGACGTTACCTTGGGGTGAACCAGCAATCCACTTAGAATACGTGAGATAGCGACGGGCCGTTCCCTGAAAGGTCAACCGGTAAGCGGTTGATTTCTCAAAAGAATGCAGGAAATGGTAGGCGTCATACATGGAAAGGGATCGCACTATGAAAATAGGTAGCTGCTTGAAGGGAGGTGGGTTATTACTTAAGTAGGCAACTCATTCGGCGC
>PMWR01000496.1 GCA_003166055.1 Acidobacteriaceae bacterium | reverse complement strand
CGCAGGTGGCCTTCAATACGAGTTACCGGATCGACGACGATGCGTGTCATGGTGTCTTAGATCTCCTTCTGATCATCGGCGTGTACTTCCGCAATGACGGGCCGCTTGCGAATGTTGGTGACTATGGCGTGAGCGGCGACTCCGGCAACCGTGGCAATGCCCACGACAGTGCCGATGGTGTCCGCCGTGCTCTCGATGCCGAAGCCGGGGAACGACGCGAGGTGCTGATAGAACGGACCGTTATCCCAGAAGCCCTCTTCGCTGCAGCCGATGCAACCATGGCCGGACTGGATGGGATAGCTGGTGCCCTCGTTCCACTTGACCACCGAGCAGGCGTTGTAGGTGACCGGACCTCGGCAGCCCATCTTGTAAAGGCAATAGCCCTTGCGCGCGTTNNCGGCCCTGGCTGTCGAGCGCGGGCGGCGTGCCCACGACGAGCAGGTGGGTGACTACGCCCATCATGACATCGGCAATTGGAGGGCAACCGGGGACGTTGATGACCGGCTTGTCGATGAGCTTGTGAATGGGTGTGGCGCCGGTAGGATTGGGCTTGGCGGCCTGGACGCAGCCGTTGGAAGCGCAACTGCCCCATGCAACGACCGCTGCCGCATCCTTGGCAACGGTCTGCAGGATCGATTCGGCTGTCTTGCCGCCGATCATGCAGTAGACGCCGTCGTCGCCGGTGGGCACGGCACCTTCAATGAGAACAATGTATTTGCCCTTGTTCTTCTGGATGGTGTCGTTGAGGCTCTTCTCGGCCTGGAAGCCGGACGCTGCCATGAGTGTTTCGGTGTAGTTCAGATCAAGGACATTGAGCAGCACATCGAGAACGATGGGGTGCGATGCCCGGATGAACGACTCGCTGCAACAGGTGCACTCCTGAAAGTGCATCCAGATGACAGCAGGCTTATCTTTTTTCTCGAAGGCCGACACGACCTGGCCCATACCTGTCTGACCGAACCCAGCCACCGTTGCGGCCGCGGCGCAGAACTGAAGAAAGTCTCTGCGGCTGTAGCCCTTCTGCTGCATCGAATTCCAAATTGACTGACCCATGCCTACCTCGCTCCGTGCGCATGTTTCGGCTAGGGTCCAGGAGGGGGGAGCACGATGAAGATGCCTGGTGGACTTCGCCGACTGACAGAAGCGAAAGTACGCATCGCAAATAACGACAGGCTGTGCGCTGCATCACAGTTGTAAAGGCCAAATTTCCGGGGTTTCGGGCGAAATGTGATCTAAATCACGCGGAACATTCGACTTGCGACGGATTGTGGGTTGACTCAAAAGGTCAGGCGGGCGCCTGCCTGGGCGGCGAAGGGAGTGCCGACCGTGGTTCCGGGGCCGAAGAAGTCGCCCAATGCGCCGCCGGCAACGCGAAGCTGGTTGGGGCTGGTGATTGGGGCGGTCATGGTGCAGTCGGCGTTGGTGCAGATGTCGGAGACGTTGCCGGTTGCGGCCTGTGCAGCCGGCACCGGTAGCGTGGCGATGTTGGTCACATAGTTTGCGCCGGGGTTGTTGCGATTGAAGAGGTTGAAGAACTCAAAGAATGGGGTTGCAGTCCATTTTTCGCCGAACTTCAACGGACGGCTGACGCGCAAATCGGTCTGGATGTAGGGGGTTCCGCGGAACTGATCCAATTCCGTGGGGATTCCGTTGATGGAGATGCGTGTGCTGTTGTCTGCCGTGGTGATGGTGAAGGGGCGCGCGCTTTCAGCCTGCGACAGGCCGCTCACTTCGAATCCGCCCTTTGCGTGCCAGGTGCCGGCAAAGACGAAACGCTGGCGGACGTCTTCACCGGAGGGGCCGTAATCGCCGGGACCGAAGGCGTCGAGGGGATTGCAGACGCCGTTGACGTAATCGAAGAGCTCGCCTAGAACGCAGCCCCAGGTTTGCGCCTTGGAGAAGGTGTAGTTGGCGATGAGGTTGAATTGATGGCCCACGTCGCCTTGCAGATGAATGAGCAGGCCGTTATAGCTTGATCGATTATCGGAGTGGAAGACGTTGACGTTGGGGACGTAGGCGGCCTGGTCGTTTGTATCGGTTTGAGGGAACTGCGGAGTGAAGAGATTGACGCCGCCGGTGTAGCTGTAGGCGCGATAGGCATGGTTGCCCTGCTCGTGAACGTAGTCGGCGCTGAGAGACCAGTTGCGGGTGAAGGCGTGCTGCATGCCGCCCGAGACGTGAATCGCGTAAGGGGTCTTGTAGGCGGAATCGATCAGGTTGGCGCCACCTCCGGCTGAAGCGCCGGGAACGCAGCCGGCGTTCTCCGTGCCGCCGGGATTGGCGACCGGATCGACGCAGGGGCCCGGCGCGGTGTTCACGGCCTGAAATGCGGTGGCCCAGCCGTTTTGCGCGAGGTCGTTGAAGTAGAGACCGAAGCCGGCGCGCAGGACAGTGGCGCCACTGCTGCCGGGCGCATAGGCGAGGCCGATGCGCGGCGCGAATTGCTTGTGGTCGTCCTGCGGGGCGCCGTGCACGAGTGGAATGCCGAGAGCGGCCAGCGTGATGTAGCCGGGGTTGTCGATCTGGCTGCGGCCTGAGCCGGTGAACAAACCGTACGTGGTGGAGTAGCGCAGGCCGTAGTTGAAGGTGAGACGACGCGGGAGCTGCCAGGAGTCCTGCGCGTAGAAGGCGAGGCGCTGGATGTCCTGCGAAAAGCCTCCGCCGAGGTTGGAGGTTGAGGCTCCGGCGCTCATGTCGGCCGTGAATTGGGCGGGGTTGGCGAGGTAGTAGGTTGGATTCTGCGGGAATTGATAGAGGGTCTCGGTGTTGGACGGAAACGCGCCACCGAGGACCGGTTCATGGATGATGTTGGCGCCAAACTTGATGGCGTGGCGGCCTTGTTCGCTGCTCAGGTCATAGCGAAACTGGTACTTTTCCTGGTCGCGATCGGAGGGGAAGAACGTGATGGGCGTGGCGAATTGATTGTCGCCGTAGGTCTCAAAGCCGGAGACGGTGGCCGAGGTTGAACTGAAGGGAAAGGCGAGCGCGAAGTCGAGGTCGGAGTTGCGGGTTTGCGTGAGGTGCAGGCCACTGGCGTTGAAGAGCGCGCGGCCGAGGAGCCTTGGAGTGAAGGCGAACTGGTTGCCGATGACGAGGCTCATGTAGTTGTTGTGAGTGAGCAAGCCGGTGGAGGGCAATGTGCCTTGCTGGACGAGGTCGTTGTGGGTGGTGTAGCTGTCGGCGGAGCCGCGTAGGTTCCACTGGGACTTTGCGGACTGGGACCAGTCGAGGCGCTCCAGCCCGAGAAAATCGCGAAACGGGATGGGCACATTCCCAGGCACGGTGATAGAAGGGACGCCGGGAATCAGGCCTTCGGAGGCAAGCGTGGCCAGCGCGTCGAATTGCGTGACGTTGGCGGGACTGTAGGCGATGCTGGCGTCTTCGTGCACGCCCTCGAAGGCCGTGAAGGTCCAGAGCTTGTTCTTTTCGATGGGGCCGCCGGCGGTGCCGACATAGTTTTGCCGCGAGAAGGGCTGCTTGGGATTGGGCGCGGGATTCTCGATGGGAAAGCGGGCGTTGAGGTCGGCGGCGCGCTCGAAGAATGCGGCATCGCCGTGCCAGTCGTTGGTGCCGCTTTTGGTGGTGAGTTCAACGGAACCGGCGGTGGTGCCGCCGGTGTCGGCATCTTCCTGCGAGGTGCGAACGGCGAATTCCTGAATGGAGTCGGGCGAAAAATTCTGGAGGAAGCCGCCGATGTAGTCGTCGGAGTTATCGCCGCCGTCGACGGAGAGCTCGTTGTTGAGGCCGGAGCTTCCGCCGGTGGAGACGGCTGTGATGCGGGCCTTGGTGGGATCGGAGGGTTCGACCGGTTCGGTGCCGGGAGCGAGATAGGCGATATTGGCAAAGCTGCGCGCGGGGAGCGGGAGATTTTCAAGGTCCTGGCTGGTGATGACGCTCTGGTGAACCTGGCTGGCGAGGTCCATGGCCTGCGTGGCGATGGAGGAGCTTTGCGCCTGCACGTCGACGGACTGCACGAGGACGGGAGGCTTCATGGTCACGGTGATGTCGCGGACGGAACTCATCTCAATGGCGAGATCGGCGATGGCATCGGCGAATCCCGGCGCGGTGACGGCCACGCGGTAGGTTCCCGGCGGGAGATCGTCCATGCGGAAGTTGCCGTGATCGTCGCAGGAGGCGGTGCGGGCGATCGACGAGGGCCGGAGATGGACGGTGATGGTGGCGGAAGGGATGCGTGCGCCGCGACTGTCCTCAACCAGGCCGCGCAGCGAACCGCCGAGGGTCTGGGCGATTGACACGGCGGTTGCGAGACAGAACGTCACCAGAACGAGTGCGGATTTCACAGGGATGGGCCTCTTCCTTACTGATAGTTGCAAGAGTGGTGTTGCGTCAACTGTTTCTGCGAAGGGGCTCCACGTTGTGAGATCGGCTGATATTGCAAATTGCGAGGGCGAAATCGCAAAAGGATTGTGACGAGTGGCGGCGACACTTTAAGATGGCATACATCTTCGCTTCGCCCCGGAGTTCCCCACATGACGATTTCCCGCTGTACGATTTACTGTTCTTTGATTGAGCGCGTTGCTAACTCCCGCACTTTGAAAACCGCGTTGATTTGCATTGGAGTGGCTGCCGGGTTGGCGCTTTCGCCTGCGACGATGCGCTCGCAGGAGCATGCCACGACGCCGCTGCCGGAGATGCATTGGCGGATGATCGGGCCGTTCCGCGGTGGGCGCACGCGGGCGGCGACGGGCGTACCGGGACAGCCGAATGTGTTTTATGTGGGCCAGGTGGACGGCGGCGTGTGGAAGAGCGACGACTACGGGCGGACGTGGAATCCGATCTTCGATGGGCAGCAGACGCAGTCGATCGGAGCCATTGCGGTTGCGCCTTCGAACGCGAGCGTAGTGTATGTAGCAAGTGGCGAAGGACTGCACAGGCCGGACCTTTCCGTAGGCGATGGGATTTACAAATCGACCGATGCGGGGAAGACCTGGGAGCACCTGGGACTGCGTGAGGGCCAGCAGATTCCGGCGCTGGCGGTCGATCCAAGCGATCCGAACAAACTCTTCGCGGCGGTGCTGGGCCATCCGTATGGGCCGAACGAGGAGCGGGGCATTTACCGCTCGACCGATGGCGGCGCGACGTGGACGAAGGTGCTCTACAAGGGCGCGGATACAGGCGGGTCGGATGTGGCGATCGATCCGAGCAATCCCGATGTGGTGTATGCATCGATGTGGCAGGAGACGCTGGGGCCGTGGGAAGATGCGAACACCTACGACGGGACGAAGGGTGGTCTTTACAAGTCGACCGATGGCGGAACGACGTGGCGGCAACTGACAAAGGGGTTGCCGGAAAACGTGGTACACATCCAGGTGGCGCTCTCGCAGAGCGATGAGAAGCGGCTCTACGCGACAATTGCCACGAAGGCCGAAAGCGGCTATGGTTCAGGCGCGGGGCTGGCTTTTTATCGCTCAGACGATGCGGGCGAGAGCTGGTATAAGGCGACGGACGATCCGCGGCCGGCGCTGAAGATCGGCGGCGGCGATCTGCCGATTGCGAAGGTCGATACCAAGAATCCCGACGTGGTGTACAGCGCCAGCATTGTGACCATGCGGTCGGTGGACGGCGGCAAGACGTGGATGGGCCTGCGCGGTGCGCCGGGCGGGGACGACTATCAAAACCTGTGGATCAACCCGGAGAATCCGGACATTATTCTGCTGGTGAGCGACCAGGGCGCGCTGGTGAGCGTGAACCGCGGCGAGACGTGGAGCTCGTGGTATAACCAACCGACGGCGCAGCTTTATCACGTTGCGGTGACGAATACATTTCCGTACCAGGTATGCGCCGGGCAGCAGGAGAGCGGCTCAGTGTGCATATCGAGCCGCGGCAACGACGGCGAGATTACGTACCGCGAGTGGCATCCGGTGGGCGTGATTGAGTATGGGTATGTGGCGCCGGACCCGCTGCATCCGGAGATTGTGTTTGGAGCGGGGCGGTCGCTGGTTTCGAAGTTTGACATGGTGACAGGGCAGGTGCAGGATGTGACGCCGATTCCGGTGCGCGACCCGGCGTATCGGTCTGACCGGACGGAGCCCATTCTGTTTTCGCCGATTGACGCGCACGATCTGTATTACGCGGCGAACGTGCTGTTCGAGACGAAGGATTACGGGAAGACGTGGGCGAAGATCAGCCCTGACCTGAGCCGTGAGCACTCGGGACAGCCTGCATCGCTACCGGCCTTGTCGGAAAAAGATGCGGCGAGACGGCGGGGTGCAATTTACGCGGTTGCGGCGTCGTTCAAATCGATCGACACATTGTGGGCGGGAACGGACGATGGTTTTGTCTGGGTGACGAACGACCACGGGAAGAATTGGAAGAACATTACGCCGGCGCAGTTGACGCCGTGGAGCAAGGTGACGCAGATCAGCGCGTCGCACTTCGACAATAAGACGGCGTATGTGTCAGTGAGCCGGATGCGCATCGACGATATGAAGCCGTATCTGTTCCGCACGCATGACGGCGGCACGACTTGGGAGTCGATTGCGGCCGGGCTTCCAGATGGATCGCCGGTGGACACCGTGCGTGAAGACCCGGTGCGCAAGGGGCTGCTTTTTGCGGGCACGGAAACGGCGGTTCTGGTGTCGTTCGATGACGGCGACCACTGGCAGCCGTTGCAGTTTAACCTGCCACACACATCGATGCGCGACCTTATGATCAACGGCAACGACCTGATTTTGGCCACGCATGGGCGGTCGTTCTGGATACTGGATGACATTTCTCCACTGCGGCAGTTGAGCGCGGTGAAGGCAGATGCCGCTTTTCTGTTCAAGCCGGGCGCGGCTTATCGGGCGCGGCGGAGCACGTACTCCGACACGCCCCTTCCGATCGATGAGCCCGCGGGCGAGAATCCGCCGGATGGAGCGGCGATTGATTACTCGCTGCAAGAGGGAACGGCAGGGTCGGTGACTCTGGAGATTCTCGATGCAAGCGGCAAGCTGGTGCGAAAGTATGCGAGCACCGACGCGCCTGAATCGACGCTGGCGGAGCTTGAGAAGCAGTTGATTCCGATGTACTGGCTGCGCATGCCGAAGACGCTGCCGGGCACGCCGGGCATGCACCGCTGGGTGTGGGATTTGCGCTACACCACCCCGACTGCGACGCGGTATTCGTATCCAATTTCGGCGGTGCCGCACGACACGCCGCGCGAGCCGGAGGGACCGCATGCGCTGCCGGGGACGTACACAGTTCGTCTGACGGCGGGGGGGAAGGTGCTGACTGCTCCGCTGACGGTGAAAATGGACCCGAGGGTGCATGCGACACCGGCTGAGCTGGCGAGCTTGTTTGCGGAGGAGAGCAAGCTGGCTGCCATGGTGACGAAAGGCTCATCGGCGGCGCTGCAGGTGCATTCGGCGCGGGAGCAGTTGGCGGCAACGGCAAAGACTGCGGGGCCGGCTGTCAAAGAGGCCATTGAGAAGGTCGACAAGGAACTGGGCGAACTGCTGAGCGGACGCAGGAGTCCGGGTGGTGGCGAGGCGGAGCCGGGGCTGGATGACGCGGCGGGCGAGTCGGCCGGACTTTATCAGGAGGTTGGATCGTCGGATGCGGCGCCGACCGCTGTGCAGGTGAAGGCGGCCGAGCATGCAGGCGCGGAACTGGCCGAGGCGCTGAAGCGCTGGGAGCACACAAAGACGATCTTGCTGCCGGCGTTGAACCGCCAGCTTGAAGCCGCTCACCTGCCGCAAGTGAACCTTGCAGAGATGCCGCAGGACATGCCGGATAGTGGCGATGAGGATTAGTCTATGAAATGTATGGAACGACGAACGTTGGTCTCGGTCTTCACTTCCGTGATGTTCATTGCCACATTCGGCGCCGTGTTGGCGGCGCAGACGGTTAGGGAGGTGACTCCGAGCGAGCCGAGGATCAAGGAAGTGATACCGGTTGAACGACCCATACCGTTTTCGACAGGGGCTCGGGACAATGTCGAATTGATCAAGTTCCGCACCGTCGACCAGATGACCGAGAAAGATCGCAATCTGGTAGCGGATGCGGAATCATCGATCAGCGAGCGCGCTGGATTTCTCGGATTGGATTTCAATGGAGGCAAATGGAATTACGAGCAGGTGGTTTGCTCGGCGATTCCCAATCATATTCTGTTGCGATTTGCGCGCAACAACGGAACGGGCGATGTCAGCGTATTCTCGGCATCGATTCCACGCGATGGTGACGGCCGGGTGCGGATCATTCCGATCCAAATGAGAGGATATTCTCTGTTCTCCCCAGCGCCGATCAATGCGATGACGATCTCCGCATTCAATCACATTCGGGCGGAAGAGCATTTCGCAACACCACCGGATTGGCTTGGGACCGGACTTTGCTACGCGGTGCTGGCCGGAGGGCGTCCTCAAGCGGTGTTGCCGGCGGAGTCATCAGAGAATTGGAAGTCCCTATTGGCCGGGCCGCCCAAGCTTGAAATTCAGAATGGTCGCAACGTGATCCTCTCTTTTGTGGATATATCGGCGACAGCGCGACCTATGGAATGGACGATGAATTTCGACATCAGAGGAAATCTGCTCAAAGCCATGCATAGGCCCGCTGAGCTGATTCAAACCAAGGTGGTTCACCCCGTATCGATTAGTACGGCAACTACCGAAGCCAAGGTTCCCTCGCCGGAGAATTGAACCGGCTTCACACCCGGCGCTTGAAACACCGATCGTTGGGTCGCTCGTACACTTGACCCACGATGATCTGAAAGATTCAATCGAGCAAGTGTGCCTTGAGGCGGGTTCAGATTGAGCCGCTTCGCCTTCCGGACAGCGCAATAGACGATTCTAGTCGAGTTCGTCCAAGTTATTGATTATAAGTAGTTTGTTCTGCTGGGAGGGGTTAAGCCGAAGGGTGGGCCGTCTCTTTGGAGACGACGCACCCTCGGATCAACGTGCTCCCGTTGAGATTCCAAATGGGGAATCAGCGCCGCTGGTGACTATGGAATTCATATACCGCCCCGACCGTAAATCCCTGGGGATCGAAGTCATATCCATTCGCGAAAATGTTCGGCCAGTCCTGGTATTCGTAGTCGGCACGAAGCCAGACGCGTCCGAATGGACGGTACTCAATGCCGCCGCCCGGAGCCCATTCGACCCATGTGAAATGCGAGCTCGTCTTTTTAACGTCGAGGCTTCCGTAACTTCCAAGGAACTTCATGTATGGCCTGAAATTGTGGAAATGCCGGTAAGTGTAGGTAAGTCCACCGCCCAAGGTATCGGTGCGAAAATCGTTGGGAAGCGCGGGGCTGCGGTGGACACTTAGGTCGCGAGCTTCAAACTCCACGCCGAGTCCTCGCAGCAATGGAGGCCCCCCGTTGAGATTTGCGTCGAACCACAATGTTCCGCCCCACTCATGGCCTGGGCCGAAATCCATCTTGTAGTCAGAAACGCCGGCTCCAGCGGCCATTGTCACACCAGTCCCGCCTTTGGCGGCAGGCGCAACTTGTGAGGAGGTGGGAACTGCTAATGCCGCAAAGAGGACTGCCAGTACGAGCTTCGAGCACAAATGGCGAGACATTGAGGTTCTCCTTCCAAAATTGCAGCCCCCCCCGAGGCGAGCACTTTGCGAATAAGTGTACCTTAGCTCACCGATGACCCGTTTCAAAATTTGGTTGGAAGCGAACGAGTCAACACGCTTCACGGGTAACCAACAGTCGGTCAACCGAACGATTATCAGGCTGCGAGTCGCAGCGGGATGAGGCACACGCAGTCTTCAGGCCCGATTGAGTGTTTGACTTGAGCGGGTTCCAGGATGTCGGCGGCATCGGACATTTTCTCCGTTTCCCAATTGGTAACACCGTAGGTTGGTCGGCGGAAAGTCTGGATCGGAAGCGCATCAAGCTGTGCCTGATCTCATTCTGATAAACTTTGATCGTTGATCCATTGCGTCAAGGCTAAGATGTCAATTCACAAATGATCGTCCAGCCAAGTCCCAGGAGAAAGCCGGGAAAGCGACAACAGCCTATGTCGAATCAAGTTTCCATTTGTGTAATAGGGTCCGGATATGTCGGACTTGTCGCGGCGGCCTGCTTCGCCGAAATGGGGCATCGCGTTGTCTGCGTTGATAACGACGAAGCCAGGGTGAATACCCTCCGTGAGGGCGGCGTGCCCATATTCGAAGACCATCTGCCCGAGTTGCTGGCCAAACATCGGGATCGTGGGTTGGAGTTTACCACCGATCTGGGTACCGCAGTGGAAGCGAGCGAGGCTGTTTTCATAGCCGTCGGCACCCCCCAGGGTGATACTGGCGCCGCAGATCTGTCTTATGTCGAGGCCGTGGTCTCCGAGATTGCACGTTCCATCGGGGGCTACAAGGTAATCGTAGAAAAGAGCACTGTGCCGGTCTACACCAACGAGTGGATCCGCCGCGTGCTGCACCGCCATGGCGTCCATCCGCAGAGCTTCGACGTGGTTTCCAATCCGGAGTTTCTGCGCGAAGGCGCTGCGGTTATCGACTTTCTGCATCCAGACCGCATCGTGGTCGGGGCAGTCAACGAGAACTCCGCCGATGTGCTGCGGCGCATCTATGCGCCGCTCACTGAGGGGACCTATTACTCTCAGTCCGGGGCGCTCGCGGGTCCTTGCAGCGCAAGTCATCCGGCAAGCCTTTTGGTCACTTCGACGCAAAGCGCTGAGATCATCAAGCACGCATCCAACGCTTTCCTGGCCCTCAAGATATCCTTCATCAATGCGGTAGCCAATCTTGCTGAGGCCGTGGACGCGGACATCGAGGACATCGCTGCCGGCATGGGCCTCGACAGTCGCATCGGCAACAAATTTCTGCGAGCCGGGCTTGGCTACGGCGGGTCCTGCTTTCCGAAGGATGTGGCCGCTTTCCACTGGGTGGCGCAGCAGCGGGGGGTGGACTTCCAACTACTCCAGGAAGTTCGCAAGATCAACGAAACGCAGAAGGATATTTTCTTTAATAAGGTGCTCTCGGCGCTGTGGACGCTTCGCGGCAAGCGGATTGCGGCGCTGGGCCTGGCCTTCAAGGGGAACACGGACGATATACGCGAATCACCTGCTCTGGACATCATCAAGAGACTGTTGGATGCGGGTGCTTCGGTGACCGCCTACGATCCGGCGGCTACGGAGCGCGCGAGAGTCGTGTTACCGCCATCCGGCAAGATGCATTATGCATCCGATCTCTACGAGGCGGCCAAAGACGCCGACGCTGTTCTGATTCTGACTGACTGGAAGGAGTTCGCTTCGATCGATCTGGTGCGGCTCAACCAGGCAGTCCGCTTCCCGATTGTGATCGACGGCCGCAACCTTTACAAGCCGCAGGAGATGCTGGATCACGGCTTCACTTATGTTAGTGTGGGCCGGCCGGCAAGTTATCAGGCACAGCAAGGCAAGCCGCGAAGCTTGGTATTATAGGCCGGTTCATTTTTTTCCTTGTTTTGGATAGTTATTTCGGCCAGGTCAATGACCCGCGCCAAGAAGCACGAGATCCTGACCATGCGCGTACTCGTAACCGGCGCCGCCGGATTCCTCGGTTCTCACCTGACTGACAGGCTCCTGGGTGAGGGCCATTCAGTCCTGGGCATTGATAACCTTTCCACCGGGAACCTCGATAACCTTGCCCACCTCGCGGGCGAGCCGCGCTTTAGCTTTGAAGAAAGAGATATCTGCAAACCCTTCGATCCGGGTCCGGTGGACTGTGTGTTCAACTTCGCTTCCCCAGCCAGCCCGCCTGAATATCTACGTCTCGCTATTGAAACGCTGCGTGTTGGTTCCGTGGGCACTGAGAACACGCTCGAGATTGCAGCCAGGTATCGCGCCTGCTACCTCCACGCCTCCACATCGGAATGCTATGGCGATCCGATGGAACATCCGCAGAGTGAGGACTACTGGGGAAATGTAAATCCGGTCGGTCCGCGTTCAGTTTACGACGAGGCCAAGCGTTTCAGCGAGGCACTGGTCATGGCCTATTATCGTGCTCGCGGCGTCAATACCCACCTGGCGCGAATCTTCAACACCTACGGTCCGCGCCTGCACCCCAGCGACGGTCGCGTCATCTCCAATTTTCTTATGCAGGCTTTGCGCGGGGACCCGCTGACGATATACGGAGATGGCAGCCAGACCCGAAGCTTCTGCTATGTAGACGATCTTATCGAAGGAATCCTGCGGCTCTCCAAATCAGAGGAACACATGCCCGTGAACCTCGGCAACCCCATCGAGATTACGATTCTCGAATGCGCGAAAGCTGTCCTTGAGGTAACTGTTTCGGAAACTGGGCTGTGCTTCGAATCCCTGCCGGAAGATGATCCCGCACGCCGCTGCCCGGATATCACGAAGGCTCGCACGCTGCTGGATTGGGAACCGCGGATAGCGCTCAGGGAAGGGCTAACGAAATCGCTTGATTTCTTCAGAAGTAAGATAGCTCAGGAAAGTCCCCAGCTGAACCGTTTATGAGGCTCATCGAACCGAAGCCCGCCAATTGAGTGCTCAAAATGCAGCCACGACATCCACAAATGAAGACGGCAGCCTGCGCCGCGTATTGCGCCCGCCGTTGTACTCACTAACCAGTACCCGGTTCTTTGCGGCGTTCTACGTGCTGGTCTTTCACTTTGCATCCCGTCCAGCGCGACAAGCCGGAGCACCTGCCACTGTAACTCGGTTTCTGAGCAACGGTTACATGGGTGTGCCATTTTTCCTTATTCTTTCGGGCTTCATTCTTTCGTATTCCTATCTGGGTCAACTTCGGTTCGGAGGCGAGAGAAGGAGGTTTTGGGAAGCACGGTTTTGTCGTGTTTATCCCGTGTACCTGTTATCGTTGCTGATCGATTGCCCGTTTCGAGGGCAGATGACGGCCAGTGCCACTATTGCTGTATTGACCGCGACGCAGGCTTGGAATCCAGCCAACGGCTTGGCTCAAATGTGGAACTTTCCCGCGTGGACGCTCTCAGTAGAAGCATTCTTTTATTTGTGTTTCCCGCTGCTGTTGCCGGCTTGCGCAAAACTTCAGCGCCGCATTCAGATCGCTTGCATTGCACTACTTTGCCTGGTGATTGCGCTGCTCCATACTTCGATTCCCGCTAACCAGATTGACCCGGCCGATGCGGCCACTCTCCATTAGATTCCGCTGCCCCTCGAGCGGCTGCCGGAGTTTCTGTTGGGAATCCTGATAGCCTTGCGCCTGATCGACTCTCCGCACAAGGGTAACTCGCTCAGAATTGGTCTTTACCTACTGGCTGCGTTAGTCATGCTCTCCGTTTTGGACGCACGCTGGCTCTCGCTTGTGACGCTGCCGTATGTGGGGCTCATTTACGAGTTAGGCGCTGAAGGGAGTTGATTTACGAAGGTATTGTCGTGGCGCCCCCTGGTTTTCCTGGGTGGGGCGAGTTACTCGATCTATTTGCTGCAATATCCGATACGCAACTGGGTGCGCCTCCTGTGCGAAAAAGTTCTGCATGTTCCTTACGTAGTGGGATCGCTTTCTTCGCCGGCACTGTTGATCGTCATTTCCTGCCTGGTGTTTCACTATTACGAAGAAGCGATGCGGCGCGCATTGAAGCGCCTTTTCGCTTCCCTGGAATTTCACAGGCAAGCATTGAAAAAAGACTTGCCCTGGGCCTGAGAAATAATCTTTGTGTAACGCTGAGCACTCGGTCGCGAAATCCGAGTTAACTCAGTCCTGCCATCTTGACGGTCTGCTTGCCTTTCTTGACCCATAAGAAATGCGGGCTTGAATCTGAAATGCCAATGTCTGGCCCCAAGACAGTTGTGTGAGCGTGGGTAAGTTCGTTACATTGGTTCATGCAGGTTGAAGGTCGCTCTTTGGCGGCACGAATATAGTCTCGACAGTCTCTTTTTGTTTTTGGCTGGAAAGGACAACAGCGGCTGAATCCGCCGTCAAGTGTTGCGGCGCGAAAGATGGCGCAACATCTACATTGAAAGGACGCTTTGCGCTGTCAACCTTGTCACCGCAATGTCGCGTTTGCAAGCACGACTCTGGGAAGCGGCGCGATCTCGATCCCCTTGCTGGAGATCATGGCTTGATTTACATTGACCACAGGCATGCCCAGCGGTCAGGCACAGGCCGGGGCCGCAGTCCAAATGCTCCAACGCCATTGGCTGCGTTTTTCGACTCGGATCAGAGGAAGATGGAATGAGAAGCAAGCTGGTCGTGGTTACAGGGGCAGGCGGGTTCATCGGGGGAAGTCTGGTAGCATCGCTGAGACAGCGTGGTTACAGTCAAATCCGTGCTGTCGACCTTAAGCCGCTGGATCATTGGTATCAGAAGTTNNGCTTCGGATATCTATAATCTGGCCGCGAACATGGGAGGTATGGGTTTCATTGAGAGCCACAAGGCTCTTTGCATGCTTTCGGTGCTGATCAACACACATATGTTGATGGCGGCGCGGAAATACAACGTCGAGCGCTATTTCTATTCTTCTTCGGCCTGTGTATATAACGGCCACCTCCAACATACCTCCGACGACGGTGACCGATTCAAGGCGCCGGCATTGAAGGAAGCGGACGCTTATCCAGCTCTGTCGGAAGACGGCTATGGTTGGGAAAAACTATTTTCGGAGCGGATGTGTCGCCACTACATGGAAGATTTCGGTCTGTATGTGCGGGTGGCGCGGTTCCACAATGTGTATGGTCCATGGGGAACCTGGTTTGGTGGCAGGGAAAAGGCGCCGGCAGCTATTTGCCGCAAGGTGATCGAAGCCAAGTTAACCGGCAAGCATGAAATCGAAATATGGGGAACGGGCCACCAGTCACGATCCTTCATGTACATCGACGACTGTATTAAGGGCATTGAGTTGATCATGGATTCCGGCATTATCGAGCCCATTAACCTTGGATCGAGCGAGGCCGTGAGCATCAACCAACTGGTAGATATCGTGGAAGAGATCGCGGGCACCAATTTGAAGCGGAATTATGTTCTGGATGCTCCCAAGGGCGTGAATGGCCGGAACAGCGACAATACGCTTATTAGAGAGTACCTGAGTTGGGAGCCGAGCATCCCGCTTCGTACTGGATTGGAAAGGACGTACGCCTGGATCCATGAGCAATACCAGTTGCGGGAGCGGGGTGCGGCGGGAGTCGTTCGCGAAATCGACTTTGTCAAGCAGTAGCCGTGATCTGATGATATGACCTCGGCCATCCAGTCAAGATGGGAACCCCGAACGCTTCCGGCGAATTGAATACGCCTCAAGGCAGAAGCACACACCTCAGAGTCCGGTTAAATCTACTGGAATCGATCGCGGATTCGAGCGCTCATACTCCAGCAAACCCCATCCATCATCCAAACCGCCAGAAAACTTTGCGCCAGCAACCATTGAATGGGCAGATTCTCCATTGCCATTTCATTGGGGCGTGAAATCGTTGTCAATGTCGGGGAATTTGGTTTGTCATTGGAGTGTGGCGAAAGCGAAAACTCTCGACCGGTCGCAGTTCAGCTTCGGATAGCCTTGTAGACTTGATACCCTAAGTATCTGATTGCACCTGAAGAAAGCATGCTTGAGCGATCTGGAGACTGCATATGGGTTTGCATCAAAAGACCGCAGTCATTATTGGCGCAGGCCCTGCCGGCCTCACGGCTGCCCTTGAGTTTCAGAAACTGTCGGATGTGAAACCGGTCATCCTGGAGGCATCTCAGGAGATCGGCGGAATTTCACGAACTGTCCGCTACAAAGGCAATCGAATGGATATCGGAGGCCACCGCTTCTTCTCAAAGAGCGATCGCGTCATGGAATGGTGGCTGGAGCAAATGCCTACTGAAGCCGGCGCCGACAACGCCGCTGCGATCAGCTACCAGAATCAGTCTCGTTCCATTGCCGGCATGGGCGTCACCTCGGACAAGACGGCGAAGGAAGACGACCTTGTAATGCTTATTCGTCCGCGAAAAAGCCGCATCTACTTCCTGCGCCGGTTCTTTGACTACCCCATCACGCTGACAAAGGACACTCTCACCAAGTTGGGTCTGATACGCACCTGCAAAGTAGGCTTCAGCTATTTCAGTTCCAGGCTCTCGCAGATTAAGCCTGAAAAGTCATTGGAAGACTTCCTCATCAACCGCTTTGGGAGGCAGCTCTACCTCACATTTTTCAAGAGCTACACCGAGAAGGTGTGGGGAACCCCTTGCAATGAGATATCCGCCGAGTGGGGCGCCCAACGCATCAAAGGGCTCTCGCTGACGACAGCTGTCAAGCATTTCTTAATGAAGACGTTTGGCAAGGAGAGGCAGCATGACATCAAGCAGAAAGGGACGGACACGTCGCTGATCGAGCGATTTCTGTATCCGAAGTATGGCCCCGGCCAGCTCTGGGAGCATGTTGCGGGTAAAGTCATTGGTGGCGGAGGCGAGATCCACCTGGGTTGGAAAGTGGAACGAGTTTATACGAAAGGCAAGCGCATTCTTTCTGTCGACGCGGTCAGCAATGCGGGAGAGCGTAGAAACTTCCCAGGAGACTACTTCTTTTCGACCATGCCGATGCGTGACCTCATCAATGCCATGGCCTCCACCGGCACCGAGATCCCTTTAGCAGTGAAGGAAGTCTCCGACGGTCTTATCTATCGCGACTTCATCACCATCGGCATTTTGATCGATAAGCTCAGCGTCACTGAAGCTGACGGAGGGCTGCTCAAAGACACGTGGATCTATATTCAGGAACCGGATGTCCAGATTGGTCGCCTCCAAATATTCAACAACTGGAGTCC
>PMWR01000160.1 GCA_003166055.1 Acidobacteriaceae bacterium | reverse complement strand
ACTCCATTGAGCTCGTTCACCGCATCCTCTGGCACGGCCCCGCATCCGCGCATATAACCGGGTCTCAGCTCCTCAATCGCGATGTTGATAAAAGTAAGGTCTACCGTGATCGAGCGTGTGACTGGAATCTCCGGCGGTTCCGGCTTCATGTGCTGCCAGTCCAAGGCTCGCAACAGTTGAGACCGAAATCGGCGAATATGGTCTTCGACCACCCGCGCCTGTGCAGGAGTGATGTCAACGACGTAACGGGGAAACGGGGACAGCGATGTTGCGGAATGGAGAACTTGTTCGATCTCGCGCAACATCTTGTCGATGTATTGGCAGGTGATGATCAGGCGTCGCTGCTGGGTTTCGTTCAGTTCCCCAGGGTGTCGCGTTTTTACGATTTCTATTCCTGTTTTGGGCATGACTCCTCCAAGTGATGTTCAGCTTCGAGGAGTCATCTGCCCAGTTGAGCGGTATTCAGGTGGACTCCAACACCCTCCAATCTCCTGCCGCGTGCTATGCCTTTACCGGTTTGTGCCACCGCTCGTATACGCCGGCGCCTGCGTAGCGTGCCTTCGTCCCGAGTTCGTGCTCAATCTCCAGGAAACGGTTGTATTTTGCGATGCGCTCGCCGCGACTAGTCGAGCCGGTCTTGATTTGGCCCATGCCGGCAGCCACGGCCAGGTCGGCGATGCTGGTGTCATCGGTTTCGCCCGAACGATGCGAGATGACCGCGCCGTACCCGTTCTCACGAGCAATCTGAATGCATTCGAGCGTTTCCGTCAGTGTGCCGATTTGATTCAGCTTGATCAAAATTGCATTGGCGATTCCGTCCTTGATGCCCTGACGAAAGATCGTTGGATTGGTGACAAAGTTATCATCGCCGATTAGTTGAATCCGACCACCAAGTGCTTTGGTCAAGAGCTGCCAGCCGGCATGATCATCTTCGGCAACTCCATCTTCAATGGCCCAGATCTCGGGATAGCGGTCAAGCAAGCCCTTCCAGAATTCGACCATCTTCTCGGGGGATCTCCTGCTCTGGTCCGACCGCTCGAAGAAGTACGTGCCGTCGTCGAAGAACTCGCTCGTTGCCGGGTCCAGCACCACGACCAGGTCCTTCCCCGGCTTGTAGCCGGCCTTATGGATCGCTTCGAGAATCAGCTCAATAGGCTCTTCGTTCGACTTCAACTGAGGAGCGAATCCGCCTTCATCTCCGACACCTGTGTTGTAGCCCTTCTTGTGCAGCACGGATTTCAGTGCGTGGAAGGTCTCCGCTGCCGCTCGCAAGCCTTCGCTGTAGTTGGGCGCGCCTACGGGAGAAATCATGAACTCCTGAAAGTCCACATTGCTGTCCGCGTGGCTTCCACCGTTGAGCACGTTGAACCACGGCGCCGGAATCAGATTGGCCTTCTCGCCTCCCAGGCTTGCATAAAGCGGTAGATCGTGGTCTGCGGCGGCAGCCCGTGCAACTGCGAGCGAAACGCCGAGAATCGCGTTGGCTCCAAGCCGCGCCTTGTTCGGCGTTCCATCGAGTTCGCACAGCTTCTTGTCCAACGCCTTCTGGTTGTTGGCATCGAATCCATGAACAACCTTTTGAATCTCGCCGTTCACGTGATCCCTGGCGTTGAGCACGCCCTTTCCGCCATACCGTGCCTTGTCGCCGTCTCTCAGTTCGACGGCTTCCCGTTTGCCGGTTGAAGCGCCGGAAGGTACCTTTGCAGTTGCTTTCACGCCGTTCGACAGGGTTACAGTGACTGCCAACGTCGGGTTCCCGCGGGAATCGAGGATTTCAAGGGCTTCAAGTTTCGCGATTTCAGACATGATGATTACGCTTTCCCGGCCGTGAGGCCGCTAATTGTAAGGGCTTCGATGATGTGCTGGTGGACGGCATCCAACGTCTGGATCGACGGAGCTTGCGCCCCTGTACTTTGCCGTTCACAGTGTTCACGATCTTCATAGATGGAACTTCCAATCAGTGCACGATCATCACTGGACAGTGAGCATAACGCAGGACGCGCTCTGAGTTTGAGCCCAACATCCAGCGATGGAGGATCGTATGGCTGCGCTTGCCCATGACGATGAGACTGGCCTGGATAGTGTCCGCCTTGTGTATGATCTGTTCCGCCGGATGGCCCAGGACAATGTCGGTCTCAAGTTCAACGTCCTTTTGCTTGGCGCATTCGCGCAACGGGACAAAACATTTCTCATAGCGCTCTTGCCCGTCTTCAAGCACAGCGTGGAACTCCGCGCTCTCGGCGGGCTCGGGCGGCCGAATTACTGCGACGACGAAGAGCTTGGCTTTCATATCGCTCGCCATCGACAGAGCCACATCCAAAGCGTGCTCCGCGTGCGGAGACGCGTCGAACGCAACCAGTATTCTTTGAATTCCGACAAAAACCGGGCTTCCCATGCGCTTCACCTAACCTTCTTCTGCGGGTACTGGCCGCATAACTTCCTTCTCTGCTTTTTGGGCTGCTTGATTGTGGGGAAGAAGATGCCGGGGAAGAAAGAACGAGTTCGCAATCATGGTTGGAATCACTGCGCTCGCAATGACTGTGCCCACGATGTAGGAGTACTGCGCCTGCGTGATGATCTGATGATTGAGACCGAACAATGCCGAGATGGTCCCGAAGGTGAGGCCGGT
>PMWR01000113.1 GCA_003166055.1 Acidobacteriaceae bacterium | reverse complement strand
AAGATGAAGGACGGCGATCACGATGCCCTCACCACGCCGTTGAGCGTCACCGGCACGGCCGAAGAACTGGACACGCAACTCGCGGCCACCCTGGTTGGCTATGTGGCGTCGCATCTTCAGATGAAGAATGCTCTCGAAAAGGCGAAGGCCGATATGGACGCCGCGACCAAGGCTGTGCAGGCCGAGGCGCGCGCCAAGTCAAAGACAACGCCCACCAGGACGCCGACGAAAGCCGATACCGCACCTGCCACAACTGTCGTTCAAACGACAGAACCGGCAAAGCCCGCTCCCGCCAAGCCCGCTTCGCTCTTCGACCTTCCCGCGCCTGTCGAGGACGAAGACGATCCCGCCAGCGACGAAGGCTTCACCAGCGACCCCGAAGAGAGCGAAGAATTGGACGAGGCCGCCTGATTGCCATCGGCGGCCGCAGTCCTGGCGTTTTATCCACACCTTCTCCACAACCGCGCACCCAAGAGAGGACCTGGCGGGCGGGCTTGCTCCTACGCGCAGCTTGCCATGTAACCAATTCAGATTGTGTGGTTTATAGATAGTCTGGCGCATCTCCGCATTCGCTTAGTGTGGGATGATCGCCGCCAAGATTCCCCACTCGGAGAGCAACGACATGGACTTTCGTTATATATTCGCCAATCCTCTTTTTATGTTCCAGGGACCCTCAACGCGGAAGACCTTTGTTGTGGCTTGCAAGAAATGCCGCCGGGATGTCCCGAACGGCGTGGCCGAGTTTCCCTTCCATTCCATCGTTGTGGAGTGCGCGTTGTGCGGCGAAAGGCGCCGCTATCTGCCGTCCGAGGTGTTCCTTGGGCGGCCCGATCATCTGGTGGCGTGTCGGAAGCAGACCGGGAGGAGCTGATGTTCGATCTCGACGCAAACATGCCTTGCTGTCACACGTGGAACGGTGTACCTGATATTAGGAATCGGCAGCAGATCGCCGAACAGTCGGCGACTTCAAAGTACTGATCGTTGATAGATTGAAAGCGCTGTTTTGGAACGCGAATAGTATTGCCCGCGATTCGAAGGAATCCCGAAGTGCAATCCGGTGGCAAAAATGCCTAGAATCAAGTACTTCAATGCAAGTCTATTGCAGCACAGACAGAGTCACAGAGAGTTGCATTTGAAAGTGATGCGTGAGATGATCATTGTGAACGTTACTGAGGTTGCGTAACGGCATCCGCGCGGACCGTCTTGAAAACGGAAAAGCGCCAGAGCTTCGGCTTTGAGATCCGATGACCCAATTTGGGTCCTTCGATTGCGGTATAAGCTGCAATCGCTGTGGTCGGTTACACCTTCCGAGGTTAACCAGATCGACCGGCTGGGACGTAGGTTAGAGTGACCACAGTTGTTCAAAATATCTGCCGCAGCCTACATGTTAGGTCTGCGGCATTCATTTTTGGAGTCAATTCTCTGCCCTGATGAAGTCATTCGGATAGATATTGACGTGACTTCCAGAAACCTCGATTCGTCCCAAGCGCGAGCAGTCGAATGGCATATGGTCGAACTCATTTCCCCATTCCAGCTGACCATCGTGATGAAATCCGTCCGGCAACGGTGCTCCGAAGCGGTAAGTGCTCCGCAGGAAATCCTGGAATTGCGTAACGTCGGAGTCTGGCCCTAGCTCAGGCAGTCGCCAGTGCAGTTCTGTGGCCCTCGCACTCGGAAAGATAACATTTCGCGCATCGCGAAACATGGCAAGCCGTTCCTTATGGCGGAGGAACCTCGGCAACTGCTCATGTTCGAAGATTTCCGGCTTCACCTCCGCAAGAGCAGCGTCTTCCCATGATCGAGTCCGGCGAGTAAGTTCGAGGAAGAAGCTTCCGATCACCTGCTGCGGCAAGTGGAAGTTTTGCGGCGGCAGGAGCAACTGCTCATTCGACCGTCGGCCCTCGATGCGCGGCTGAATCCAAGTTATGAGTTCGAGAGCATACAGGTCCAAAGCTGCGGCAATTGCGCGCTCGCACGAAACGCGGTCATGGCGCTTCTGGTGGCCGAGATCATCGAACTCGGCAAGCTCCCGTAGAGGCACTGGAAAGATGAAGTAGTCAAACGCCTGCAGCAACAGGTGGTCGTCAGAAGCCGGCACGTAGAAGAGTGCCAATCGCCTCGGCCGAGGAGGAGCGTCAGCCGCTTGGTTCCGCAAACGCTTCACAGAAAACTGACCGGCGGCTCGCAAGAACGACTGGATTGTGGTATTTCGGTACAGCGGGCCGGGGTGGCTCGGGGAAGCTACCGTCACGACTTTCGCAGATGTCCCCGCAATTTTCCGGAGTGATTCCTCAATCCGTACATTTAAGGGATTGGGAATACCAGCTAAAAGGAAGAGATCAACCGGTGTCGTTGCATGTCCGGCACCCTCGCCGGGTAGCGTCCGTTTAGGTTTCGGCTTCCCCATAGCTTAACGGAGCCTAGCCAGTATCTGGGCGATATCAGCCGGAATCATCAAGCGCTGCGCCACATCGGGAGCCTGGGCGTTCAATAGTCTATCGAGGGCAGTGGTTCCTGAATCGATGCTTTCCTTGTTCTCGTTATCTGGCTTGCAAAACTGCTGGACAACCAAGCCATGAGCGAGCGCCCATTTTTGCAAGCGATTTGTGAGATCCACTTTGTCCGTCGCAGACAGAGCCTGCAGTCTTTCAACTCGAAGTCCAGGGCGGCGAAACTCCGCATCGACGAGAACAAAGTCTGCGGCTTGATCTGCCGGAACCTCCCCAATTTCGTATCGGAATGGATGTGAACGCCTTATGTAGACCGGCTGGCCATGTGCATCGATACAAAAGGCCAGAAGCACCGGCCGGGCGATATCCTCCAGCCTGACGGGCATTGATCGCACACCAAGCCTTTCCTTAACTTGGCTGATGACGGCATCTCGCACATCTGGCGTCGCCACTGCAATGTATGCAGGCGAACGCTTATCCCAGACAAGATCAACGTCCGGAGTCGCAAGGTCGGTAATCAACTGTTTGAGATTCCGCTGTTCGCGTCCGGCAGGCCAGGCATCTGCCTTGTCGAGTTCGGTTCCCAGCCGCGCTAGGAGTAGCGGTGTCCGATGCGCGGCGTAATGCGCTTGAACAATCGAGATCAGTTTCTCTTTAAACTCCTCTTGCGTGATGGGCATGCAGGCAATTGTAGACGAATGACCCGCATCGTAGCGCTCGGCAGTAATAAGGGCGGGTGCCCTAGGTCTGGGCCCCCTGGCGAATGGTCTTCGTCGCTTCGGGACTCAATTCTGAGGTCTTGGATAGCACATGCCGACCCTAATCCCGGATCGCTCCTGATAACACCGATCACTCAAGTCATCCGGTCAACTGCTCTAAATAAGCGAGGCATCACCATTATATTCAGTGACTTGCGAATTGCGAACTGTTGATTGACTGCGATTGGTGACTTCTCAAAGTCTCCTCTCCAACATCCGAAAGGATCGAAATCTATGAAACCATCGAAGCTCTACGAGGCGCTTCATGCGCTGATCGGCGA
>PMWR01000505.1:17278-17521 GCA_003166055.1 Acidobacteriaceae bacterium | reverse complement strand
TTCCATGGCGGAGTGTTCGAGTTCAACCGTAACACCGATTTCAACGCCTTTAGTTGGATCCCCTCCAAGAACCCCTTTACCGGGGCGCTGGAAAAGAGCCCCTACCACCGCAACCAGTATGGCGGAACCATCGGCGGCCCCATCAAGCACGACAAGGCCTTCTTCTTCTTCAGCTATGGCGGTCTGCGCCAGGTGCAAGCAGGCAACGTTACGGGCGGTGTGGTGCCCACGGCTGGCGAGCGC
>PMWR01000505.1:0-17229 GCA_003166055.1 Acidobacteriaceae bacterium | reverse complement strand
GGCGCCCAGGTTGCAAAAACGGGCGGCGGCACCTACACCGGCTTGTACACCACTCCGTCCGACTCAGACGAATACCTGGGAAAGTATGACCAGAACATCGGCAACGCGGACCATGTGACGGGGACCTACTTCTTTATCAAGACCGCGTCAACTCCGAGCGGCGGCGGCAACATCAATTGGACCGGAAATCNNACGATCGCCAATCAAACCTGGCTAACGTTCACGCGGGCCATGGGCGGCCGCGCACTTATCCCGGTGACCGGCCCAGCCAACCAAACCCTCGGCACCTTCGGCTCGAATTTCCTCATCCAGGGACCGGCCGGACTGCCCTACCTAAACGGTGCAGGCTTCAGCACGGGTAACCCGAACGCCGGCCCGGTCACGGGTTCCGACAACTATGAGTTACGCGACGTAGTCAGCATGACCAAGGGCAAACACAACCTTTCCCTTGGCGGTGAGTTCTCTCTCGACAAGACCATGTTCGCTGCCAATCTGAACAATTATGGCGACGTAGGCTACTCGACCTCCGCGCCCACCACCACGGGGAATGCGATTGCCGACTTTGTCACCGGCAATATCAACTCATTTGAGCAGGACTCGACTTATATCACGCATCTGAGCACGTGGCACACCGCTGTGTTTGCGCAGGATGACTACCGCGTCACACCGCGTTTCACGGCCAATATCGGACTCCGCTGGGACATCGATACGCCCCCCGTCGATTCCCATGACAGGACCGCGTCGTTCAATCCCGTCCAGCAATCCACGGTTACTCCCACCGCGCCGCGGGGCCTGTTGTTCCCTGGGGACAAGGGCATCGGTCGCGGCATCATCTCCACGCAGTTTAGCCACATTTCGCCTCGTCTCGGTTTTGCCTGGGACCCGTTTGGGGATGGCAAGACCTCGATTCGCGCCGCGGCGGGCATCTTCTACGGCTCAGTCAGCGGCAATGAGTGGAACCAGCCCGGCAACGCCATGCCGTTCTCCATTCGCAACGGCTTTGGCTCCGAAACATCCATGACCAACATTTACAATGTCGGTTTCCCCAGCACTTCTCCCGGCGGCGGCATCTTCCCGTACACCTTTACGCCGTCGGCTCCGAAATTCTACCCGAGCCAAAGCATTGAAGCCATCCCCTCGAATTTCAAGGATTCGTCGGTCTACCAGTTGAACTTCAGCGTGCAGCGGCAATTGCCTTACAAGGTTAGCCTGACGGCAGCTTATGTAAGTACCCTTGGCCGTCACCTGTCATCCTTCGTCGACGGCAACTACGCGCCTTACTCACTTGTAAACTCTTCCGGCGGCGCGTTAGTCGGCGCTCTCTCCACTTCAGCGGCAAGCACCGAGCAACGCCGTCAATACGATGCCGGCATCAACCTTACGCCTGGCACGCTGAGCGGGATTTCCTACCTGATCTCAGACCAGACCTCCAACTATAACGGGCTTCAAGTCTCGGCGACCAAGTCGATGGCAAAGGGCTTATCAGTCAGCGGTTTCTTAGTCTGGAGCCGCGCTCTGGAAAGCTCAAACCCGGTGGAAAATGGAAACATGAGCGCGCAGGACTTCGGCGCGTTCGGCCATCCCTTCACCCCAACCAACAACTCAATGGGCGCACTCGGCGGCGGCCTCCGGGAAGAACGTGGCCCGATGGATCAAAACCACAACATCAATGCGGCCATGTCCGGCATGTGGAACATCAGCTACTACCGCGGAGGGAACAAGATATTCAAGGAAGTGGTCAACGGCTGGCAGATATCACCGGCCGTCTATTTGACCAGCGGCGGGCCGTTTACGGTCAACACGGGATCCAACAAGAACTTCGACAGCCAGGGCTCGAGCCGCCCCAACCTGGTTGCTGGAGTGAGCCCCAAGCTCGACCCGCACCGCTGCCGAGTATGCGGCGCCACTGGCCAGAGCCCAACGAGTGTATTGACCTCATGGTTCAACAACACGGCGTTCACGGCAAACGGGCCTGGCTTGGGCATCGGCCCCGGCGGCGCAGACGGCACGGTGGGACGCGACACCCTGATTGGGCCTGGCTTCAAGGATATGGATGCAGGTCTGTTCCGCAACGTTAACTTCGAACGGGGACTGGTGTTCCAGTTCCGCGCCGAAGTCACCAACGTGATGAACTGGGTGAGTCTCAACAACCCGAACGCCGGGAACATCACGGCGGGCAATCAGGGCAACATCACCTCAGCCGCCGGCACCCAGCGCGTCATTCAGTTGGGCGGGCGCTTGAACTTCTAACGTAACTCGAAACGAGTGAAAACCCGGCGTGCTCTTCCGGCCACAATCAGGGCGGAGGAGCACGTCGCAGAAGAACACTGGTGGACAAGGCCGGAACACGTCGGAATGGATTGTCCACAGACTCTGCATTCAAGATTCTTCGCCGGATTCAGAGACAAACGGCGCCGATTTATCCGGATTGAGTTCCGTTCTGGAGCCAAAGTGACATTCTCATTCAGGTTCGCTTCCAGGGAGAATGCCTCCTTCCATCCTCATTTGTTCTCGGTAATTCCCATCTCTACCAAGGATCTTCAATGAAAGCCAAGCTCGGCGTCATTTTTGCATTTTTCTTCATCGGTCAATTCTTTCTATGTGCCCAATCAGCGTCAACCGTTCTGGCCGATGTGGATCATCGCCAGAGCATGAACCTCAACGGCGACTGGCACTTCATCGTCGATCCATACGATACTGGCCTCTATACGTTCCATCATGAATTGCGCAAGGATGGTTTCTACCTGAATGGCGCCGCCGAACCGGGAAGCGATCACCTGGTGGAATACGATTTTGCAAAGTCTCCCACATTGAAGGTGCCCGGTGACTGGAATACACAGAGCCCTCAGCTTTTCTACTACGAAGGCCTGGTCTGGTATCAGCGATACTTCGATTTTCAGCCCCAGGCCCATCACAGAACGTTCCTGCATATTGGCGCGGCAAANNACCAGGCAGGCCGACGGAGTTCCCACTGAATCAACGGATTGGTTCAACTACGGAGGCCTCACCCGCGATGTAGCTCTGGTTGACGTGACCGACAGCTTCATTGACGACTACGACCTTCACCTCAATCATGAACGCACCGCGGTTGTGGGATGGGTTCATGTCGAAGATGCAACCCCAGGGGCAACGATCACCGTTGCGATTCCTGAGACAAACTTGTCGATGACTTCGCAGTTGGATCCCAGCGGAAAAGGATTGATCCGAATCCCCGCAACCAGCTTGCAGTTCTGGTCTCCCGAACAACCCAAGCTCTATCGCGTTCTGCTCTCCTCCGGAGAGGACAAACTGGAGGATGAAATCGGCTTTCGAACCATCGAAACCGACGGTCAGAATATCCTGCTCAACGGGAAGTCGATCTTTTTGCGCGGTGTATCAATTCATGCCGAAGCGCCTTTTCGTGGAGGCCGCGTCAACAACGACAAGGACGTCGAGACGCTGCTTGGATGGGCACGCGAATTGGGTTGCAACTATGTGCGCCTCGCCCATTATCCGCATGACCAGCGGATGACTCGCGCAACCGACCGCATGGGTATCATGGTCTGGTCGGAGATTCCGGTTTACTGGGCCGAGCATTTTGACGATCCCGCGGTACTCAAGAAGGCGCAGCAACAATTGAGCGAGGAAATTCGCCGCGATCGTGACAAGGCATCGGTCATTCTCTGGTCCATCGCCAACGAAACACCAAACACCCCGGATCGAACACGATTCCTCAAAACGCTCGCAGGCAATGTGCGCGCTTTGGATTCCTCTCGTCTGGTAACAGCGGCCTTGCTGGTTCGCACAGTAGGCCACGATAAATATATCGACGACTCGCTAGGCGATGCTCTCGATGTGATCGGCGCCAACGAGTACATCGGCTGGTATGAGCAACGGCCCCAGGACGCCGACGTCACTATGTGGCACATCGCCTTCAACAAGCCGATGATCATGAGCGAATTCGGCGCGGACGCAAAGGCCGGATTGCACGGAGCGGAGACTCAACGCTGGACCGAAGAATACCAGGCGAATGTATTTCGGCATCAGTTGGCCATGCTGAACCGAATCCCCCAATTGCGCGGCATAAGTCCGTGGATACTGGTGGACTTTCGTTCCCCAAGGCGGATGCTGCCCGGAATCCAGGACGGGTATAACCTGAAGGGACTGATCTCCGCTCAAGGTGAAAAGAAGCAGGCCTTCTTCGTTCTCCAGAAAGCCTACCAGGACAAGGAACTTTTCAAACTGAAATAGCAATCCAGCCTGCAGGCGCGATCATCGTTGAAGGAGGATCGTCGCTCCGGTGGGCGCTGGCCAGGTCCGGCGGTGAGGGCGCGGGCCTGGAGGCCGGGGTGGTGGGAGGGCGTTTTCAGCGGCCTCGACCCACGTTGTGGGTACCCCGCCGCTATTCCTTCCGGGTTCCGAAAAAGACGGGAACGCGCAGGGGCTGAAGCCCAACGTCATTCTTTTGGGGGTTTTGCGGCACGGCTGAAGCCATGCCCCGATACAAAGAGCGTCCCTAACCGGACGAAGAGCAGCCGCAGGTCCTTCGACTCCCTTCGGTCGCTCAGGATGACAATCAATTTCCTTGAATCACAATGACAATCATCTTGAGTGAGCGGCATGCTGTCACGGGCCGGTTTTGGTGTTTGGGGCTGGGATGGGCGAGAATGGGGAGGGTTACTTGCCCTATTCGCTATGCCTAACAGTTCTCGCAGCTTCGAGGCTCCATTTACTGACGTGCCGGGCGCGCTCAAGGAGATACGCGCGGGGCGGATGGTGGTGGTGGTGGACGACGAGGATCGCGAGAACGAGGGCGATCTTACGCTGGCGGCCGAGCATGTGACTCCCGAGGCTATCAATTTCATGGCGCGGTTTGGGCGGGGGCTGATTTGCCTTACGCTGACCGAGGAGCGCGCGGATTATCTGCGGCTGTTTCCGATGACGCAGCAGAACTCGTCGCGGTTTGGGACGGCGTTTACCGAAACGATTGAGGCGCGCGAGGGCGTGACGACGGGGATTTCAGCAGCGGACCGGGCGCATACGATCCGGACGGCTATCGACCCGGGATCGAATTACACGGACCTGGCGCGGCCGGGGCATGTGTTTCCGCTCAGGGCGCGCAAGGGCGGCGTGCTGGTGAGGGCTGGGCAGACAGAGGCTTCAGTTGACCTGGCGCGGATGGCGGGACTGAATCCGGCTGGAGTTATTTGTGAGATCATGCGCGACGACGGGGAGATGGCGCGGATTCCGGACCTGATTCCGTTTTGCAAAGAGCATGGGCTGACGATACTGACGGTCGCGGAGCTGATCCGGTACCGGCTGCGGAACGAGCGGTACATTGTGCGGGTGGGGGAGAGCCGGATTCAGACGCGGTATGGCGAGTTCAGGATGATTGCGTACGAGAGCGAAGTGAATGGCGGGGAGAGCCACATTGCGCTGGTGAAGGGGGACCTTTGCGCGGATTGCCCGGCGATGCACCTGGGTTCGGCGCTGACGGCGGTTTCCCCGGTCCCCAAGTGCGNNCGCCTTGCAGCCATGCGGTGCTGGTGCGGGTGCATACACGATGCACGGCGGGGGATGTGTTTGCGGCGGATTGCCATTGCCAGGAGATTCTGGACCAGTCGATGCGGATGATTGCCGAGGAGGGGTGCGGGGCGGTGCTTTATCTGCACAATACTTCGCGGGGGTTTGAGGTGGAACGGGCGCCGGAGCCGGCGGAGGCGTTTGCGCCGGATGGAGCGGCGGCGGTGTCGGCGACGGTGGCGGGACGGCTGATTCTGCACCGGGAATTGAGGGCGCGGGAGGGTTCGCAGGCGCGGACGGGAAGGAATCTGCGGGCGATTGGGCTGGGCGGGCAGATTTTGTCGGATTTGGGGATCCAGCGGATACGGTTGCTCTCGAATACGCCGATGCATATTCCGGCGCTGGAGGGGTTCGGGCTGGAGATCGTGGAGCAGGTGGCGATTCCGGTGGAGGAGTGTCGAAGGGCAGTGGTCAGTTGATAGTTTTCAGTTGCCAGCGGTCAGTTTCTCAATATTCACGGTGGGGTCATAAAGAGCTAAAATGACGGCGCTGGGTTGGGGCAAGAGGTTCGGCTCGCGCGCAGTCTGGTGCATTTGTTGTTGACTTGTGCGCGTTGGAGGTAGCAAATATCTCCTTGGGAAAGCTTTGTGGGTTTCATTGAAGCGTCACGAAGCATTCTGTGGAAACGGTGAGGTTGGCAACTGTGACCCGCGCACCCCTAGCCGAGGATCGAGAGAGCCTTTATACCCTGAGCTGGAGTTATGCACAGGACGGGAAGCTCGCGGTCGACACGGATACAGGGCTGGTGGTGGATGCGAACCCCGCGGCGGAAGCGCTGATGGGGTATAGCCGCGACGAGCTGATTGGGATGCACATCACCATGCTGCATCCGCTGAGCGAACGCGAGCAGGTGACGGCTGAATTCAAAAAGAAGACCGGGCTGGCGGCGACACATTCCGGTTTTCACATTCAGCGGAAGGACGGGCAATCCGTTTCGGTTGCGATCTGGTCGTCGGATTGGATCAAGCGGGGCGGACATCCGCTGGAGATTGTTGAATTCCGCGACATTACCGATCAGCAACAAAAAGAACATCAACTCTCAGCGCAGAACTGGGCGCTGTCAGCGTTTTCAATTGCCGCGCTGGCGCTGGGGCGCGCGCGGACGGCGCAGGGACTGCTGCAGTCGATTTGCGAGGCGATCACGGCGCAGTCGGTGTACGTGCTGGCGTGGGTGGGGGTTGCGGAAGACGATGCGGAGAAGAATATTCGGGTGGCGGCGTCGGCGGGGAGCGCGCTGGCTTACCTGAACGGATTGCACTTGACATGGTCAGAAGATGCGGCCAGCGGGCGAGGGCCGGCAGGGATCTGCATTCGGACAGACACGGTGCAGATTCTGGAGGATGCGAAGACTTCGCCAGCCTTCGATCTGTGGCGGGAACGGGCGAGGAAGGTTGGTATACGGTCGTGCGTGTCGATACCGCTGCGCATCGAGGAAGGCTGGCATGGTGCTTTGAGCGTGTATTCGGTGCGCCCGAGGGCGTTTGAGATTGCGCCGATTGAAGTGTTTCAGCACCTCGCGGAGCAGATTGTTCACGGGATCAGGGCGCTGGAACATAAGCAACTGCTGGATGTGGAACGGCGCCACCTGGAGGTGACGCAGAAGCATTTAACGGATGCGCTGGCTGCGTCGGTGTCGGCGATGGTGACCGCGATGGAGATGCGCGATCCGTATACCGCGGGGCATGAAACCAGGACGGCCGATATTGCGTACGCGATTGGCAAGGAAATGGGATGGCCGGAAGGGCGTTTGCAGGGATTGCGGATGGCGGCGATGGTGCACGACATCGGAAAGATATCAATTCCTTCGGAGATATTGAACAAAGCGGCGCGGCTGAGCGAGGCGGAATTCGCGCTGGTGAAGGGGCATCCGGAGTCGAGCTACGAGATTCTGAAAGATATTCCGTTTACCTGGCCGGTTGCGGAGATTGTGCACCAGCATCATGAGAAGCTGGATGGATCGGGGTATCCGCGCGGACTCAAAGGGGATGAGATACTGGCTGAGGCGAGGGTGTTAACGGTGGCGGATATTGTGGAGGCGATGGCGTCGGCGCGGCCTTATCGCAAGGGACTTGGGTTGAAGGTTGCGCTGGCGGAGATTGAAAGCCTGGCTGGAAAGCAGTTGGATGCGGAGGCGGTGCGGATATGCGCGGCACTGTTCCGCGAGAGACGGCTAATCGTTCCTGGGCTAGATATTGGCTAAAATAGCATTTAATGAGCAAAAGTGATCACTATTGCTCAGGTTGCCCCAGATGAACACTGTAAGATGGATGAAACAGTCAGGCGGGAATCACTGACATCGTCAGTCATGCGGAGCTTCGCCGAATGCGGGGCTTTTGTTTACGTGTGTAACTGGGACGACGCTCTCTGAGGCCACCGTTATCCGTTCGAGGAAAGGTTGGCAAGGATGAGCGTTCATCTGGTCAATCCAAGCGACAACTCTTTTGGCACGGCGGTCATCACGCCGCGCTGGCTTTTTGTGCTCGCGGCAGCTACGCCGCAGGCGGCTGGAGACCCGATTCTTGTGGATGAGTCGCTGGAACAGATTGTTCCGGAGACGATTAAAGCGGGCGACATTGTGGGGATCAGCGTGCACACCGGGAATGCGCTGCGCGGATACGCGGTGGGCCGGATGGCGCGGAGCCGTGGCGCGTGGGTGGTGTATGGCGGGATTCACGCGACGCTGTTTCCCGAAGAGGCATTGGAGCGCGGTGAAGCGCACGCGGTGGTGAAGGGCGACGGCGACATTGCGTGGGGCAAGGTGGTTGCGGATTGCCTGGCGGGAAAACCGGAGCGCGTTTATGAAGGCGGGCGGATTGAAGGTAGCCAGTTCCTGGCGGCGCGGTGGGACCTGATGGACCCGTCGAAGTATATGTGGGCGTCGGTGCAGACCATTCGCGGATGCCCGAAGCACTGCTCGTTTTGCTCAGTGTGGCGAACGGATGGGCAGAAGCCGCGGCAGCGGAAGTTTCAGAGCGTGATCGACGAGATTGTGGCGTTGCGGCGGTTGGGGTTCCGGTTCGTTGCGCTGGCGGACGATAATTTCTATCCCGTAACACTGACCGATCTTCGCCTGGCGCGAGAGCAGGGCAACACGGCGAAGGTGGATGAGCTGACCCAGATTCGCTCGGAACGTTTTCAACTCATGGAAGAGCTGGCCAAGCTGCCGAAGGACATGGTGTTCTATACGCAGATGACGATGGAGGCCGGCGAGGATGTGACTTATCTCGATGCGATGAAGAAGGCTAACATCAAGGGCGCGCTGGTGGGAGTTGAGGCAGTAACTCCGGAGGGATTGAAGGCGGTATTCAAGGACTGGAACTACTCCGGCGAGGCCCTTGCGAAGCAGTTACAGACATTCAAGAAGCATGGCGTGCATGTGCTTGGCTCGTTCATCTTCGGGCTGCCGACGGACAGACCTGCCACGTTCGATGCGACGGTGGAGATGGCGCTCAAGGCGGGGGTGACGTTTGCGCAGTTTGTGATGATGACGCCGTTTCCCGGGACAGTTGATTTTGGGCGCTGGGAGAAGGAACAGGCAGTGAATCCGACCATGGTGGGCGATGTACCGATCACGCGGTACTGGATGATTCCGACCGAGGTGCGGCCGAAGATGTTTACGCCGCATCCTACGATGAGTTCGGATGAGATCAGGGAACGGACGCAGAAGGTTTGGGACAGATTCTACACATGGGGAGCTATCTGGGAGCGGTCGTCTTGCACGCCTAACTTACGCGCGAGAATAGCTTTCATGTTTCTCTCGAAGTTATACCGGCAGATGTATGCGGGGACGGGGATTTCGACGGACAGCGCGCGACGGAAGAAGTCGAAGCGGTGGGCGCGGTGGACGGCTAAGTATTGTAAGAAGCTATTCACGGCAAAGCCGATGCCGGAATTGGCTGGGCCTAAATGGGAGATTGGGATTCCTGCGCTGGGGCAGGCCGCGTTTGAAGGCGGAGGCGAGCTGGGCGGGCCGTTTGTGGTGATTGGGGAGAAGTAGGGTATTGTCGCATCGGGATGTACGTTCCCAGGCCCCAAAAGCGGGACCTGGGGCACCCGGTTTTGGTGGATCAATTCGCGTTTTTTGTGATGATCGCCAACGCACTTTCCCAGATTGATCCGCCTCGAAACGGGCCGTCCCCGTCGGCATCGAGTTGTGGCTCGTCGAACCAAACCCAATAAACGGTGTTAGTACCGAGCGAGCTGTTCTCTTGACGGGTAAGCCCATCGTCCCACGGGCCACTCAAAGCAGTTACCGCATCTGGCGGAGCCGCGATCCGCCCCGTCGCGCCTTTTGCCCAAAAGAACTCATCAGAGACCTGTATTCTGTCGCCTATTGAAAGCCACTGTTTCATGGGCGCACTCCTCGTTTCAGATTAGAGCAGGACAGTGTTGTTGCTAGCCGACCTGTAACGTGTTTGAAGACTGAGGTGTAGGAGCAACAGCAAAGGCAACCGCGGGTCCTTCGACTGCGCAGGTCGCAAAGGACGCGACCTGCTTCGCTCAGGATGACAGCCTCAATGGACAGTGAACGATTCAATAGACAATGACAGTTTCAATGGAAACATGCGCGAATTGTGAATGCAATTTTACATTGAAATCCTGGACCTCTTAACGGGCTTCCGGGCGATGTTGGATACTGTTGATAGGTCTTTGGGAGGTTTTCAGAAGAAATGACGAAGTGCGCTAACGATGGACTGATGGGCGGGGCGGTTACGGGGAAGCCCGTAACGGAATGCAAGGATCTGGGCGAGGTGTTTCTTTCTTCTCTTCCGGCTTTCGGCGGGGCTTACTTGCGGCGGGTTTACGACGCGATGCGAGCGGTGATTGAGAAACGCATTCCGCTGGTGATCACTTGCGCTGGGCCGATCACGGTTTCCGATCAGCACCGCGCGTGGCTCATTCCGCTCATCAGGGCCGCGAACACTGCGTACATCACGGTGACGGACGCGATCTGCTACCACGACGGGCACGATTGCCTGCGGAAAACGGATGAGCGTCCGATTCGCGAAGTGGATATGTGGGGGGACGATGGCGCACTGCGGGAGAGTGGCGTGATTCGCGTTGCGGATACCGGGTTTGATGAGCAGGTGCTGTTCGACCAGGACGCTGTGGCGACGGAGATTCTGCAAAGGCCTGAGTTCCAGAAGAAGATGACGACCACGGAGCGGAATTACCTGCTGGGCAAGCAGTTTGCCGAGAGAGAAAAGGCGCTGGGCGTTGCACCGGGCCTGCTGAGTACATGCGCCGAACTTGAATTGCCGGTCTTTGTTGGAGCGCCCGCGGATGGGAGCCTGTTTCTGAATTCCGTGAAGCTGTGGGCGCTGGCGCGGATGGGCAAGATTCAATATGGGTTCGATTACGATCTTCATGAGGATGTATTTGAGAGCTGCGCCTATCACCACTGGGGATTATTCGAGTCGGATGCGAAGTCGTTTGCGATTCTGATTCTCGGGGGCGGCGTGCCGAAGAACTATTCTTTGCAGCCGGAACCGACATTGTCGCAGATATTCTTTCTTGAAAATATTCGTGGATATGACTACGATGTGCAGATTGTTTCGTCGCCGGTGACGGATGGGAGCTTGTCGTCGTGCCCGCCGGCGGAGGCAGTGTCGTGGGGCAAGGTCAATCCCGAGACATACACGACGCAGACGGTGAGCATGCAGGGCGATTATTCCTCGTATATGCCGTTCATTGTGCGCGCGCTGGTGGGGAAAGACCTGCTTCACAACCCGCCAGAACCGCTGCGGCTTTATTCGAAGCGCGAGGAACTCAAGAATAAGCTGCTCAAGAAGATTGGAAACGATGAGGAAGCCATGAAAGAAATCATGGGGACGCTCTCGCTTCCGGCGGTGCTGAAGATTTAAGCACCTGCGGCCACCTTCGGTGGGGCAGACTCTCGCGGGAGGCTCGCTCGGGCTTGGTTGCCGCCAGTCTGTCTCGCCGCGTCCCTCCAGGACGGGCGCCTGCCGCCTGCGCTGAGGCAGATCACCTGCGGTGGGGCAGGCGCTCGCTTTTTCGCTCGCACTGGCTTGGTTGCTCTCCTCCCTTTCTACTCCAGAGCGTGCAAGGAACAGACACCCGCTTTCCTCGAGATAGCGGGCGTCTGGCGTGACTTTTATCACGTTGAGGCTGATTTTGTGGGCGACGAAGGCCTTGGGTAAGTGATTGATTCGCATGCCTTGCGGGAGCCGTGGCTTCCGACTGTGGTCCCCATCACATACAGGTTGGAAACGGAATCGGTATGACAGGTAGGTGGCCGGGGAGTGCCTAGGACCGGCCCAGGAGTAAAACACGATGCGTTTTCAAATCAGGAATGCCGGCTTGGTTTTGCTGGCTATCTCGCTTGCGGGACCTGCGTTCGCGCAGGCGCCCGGCGCCGACACATACAAGGCACAAAAGTGCGCGATGTGTCATGGGGCCGACGGACTTGCCAACACGCCGACGGCCAAGAATTTCAAAGTGCTTTCATTCAAGGATCCGGCAATGCTGAAGGCGACGGACGCGCAGTTCATCGCATCGACGACGAATGGCAAAGGGAAGATGCCCGCATACAAGGGCAAGCTGACCGATGCGCAAATCAAGGACGTGACCGCATTTATCCGCACGCTTCAGAAGTAGGAAGCGGACAGAGCAGGGCCTGACCGTACGACGTGAAGCAGTGGAGACAGGCTTGAACGTCTTCTCCACTGCACGTTGAAGCGGCAGGTTTGGCCGGAGCCAAGATGAAGATCGTTTCTTTTCTTACGCTGACTCTTTTTGCGTCGGCGGTACTGACGACAGCGACGCGGGGTGGAGCACAGTCGAGCGCGGATTGCCTGACGTGCCACGCGGACGCGAGCATGCAGGATGCTAATGGGCACAGCATCAGCGTGGATGAGAAGAAGTTTCACGCTGGCATTCACAACGCGATCGAATGTGTTGGGTGCCACTCCGATATCAAGGGTTATCCGCATCCGGACAAGGTAGCGCCGGTGAAGTGCGAGACCTGCCACGCGGAACAAGCTGCGGGGCTGGTGGGAAGCGTTCACGCGGACGGGAAGGACCATCCCTGTACGAGCTGCCACGGAGATGCTCATTCGATCGTGCCGAAGAGCGATCCGCAGTCGGCGGTGTATCCGTTGAATGTTCCGCGCACCTGCGGGCAGTGCCACGGCGCTGAGGGGATGGCGAAAAAGCATGGATTGCCGAGTGTTTATCCGGCGTACATCGACTCGATTCACGGATTCGCGCTGAGCAAAGAAGGGCTGCTGGTGGCGGCGAACTGCCAGACTTGCCATGGATCGCATCACATTCTGAGCCACACGAATCCGCTGAGCGCGACGTACAAGACCAACGTTCCGAATACGTGCGGAAAATGCCATGCGGGCATTACGGCGGACTACGAGTTGGGCGTGCACGGAAGGGCGGTTGCGGCCGGGCATATGGATGCGCCGGTGTGCTCGGACTGCCACAATGCGCACGCGATCGTGCAGCCGACCGAGGCTGCGTTCCGCACGCAATCGACGCCGATCTGCGGCTCATGTCATAAAGAGAAATTCTCGACGTACCGTGATACGTTCCACTCGCAACTTGGCTCACTCGGCGGCTATGTGGAGACGGCGCGTTGCTGGGACTGCCATGGGGCGCATGACATATTGCCGGCGTCCGATCCGCGCTCGCCGATCAACAAAGCGAACCTGGTGAAGACATGTGGACGGTGCCATGCGGGCGCCAACGAAAGTTTTGTTCAGTACCAACCACACGCGAACGCGCATAACAGGAAGCTGAATCCGGCTCTCTATTACATTGGGCTGTTCATGAATCTTCTGCTGGTCAGCGTGCTTACGTTCTTCTTGATTCACACGATCTTGTGGCTGATTCGCCAGCGCCTGGAACAGGTGAAGAGAAAGTCGACTGAGGGAGGGAATCATGCCTGATCTGGAGAACGCTGGAGTGACGAGCACGGCGACTGAAGGCGGGAAGCAGCGGTATTTTACGCGCTTCACGGCGGCGCAGAGGTATATGCACGGGGTGCTGTTCAGTTCGTTTTTGGGGCTGGCGGCGACGGGGCTTCCGATGCGGTTCAGCCAGAGCTTTTGGGCGCGCAAGTTTGCCTCGGGAGTGGGCGGGTTTGGCGCGATTATCTTCTTTCACAAGCTTTGCGCGCTGGTGCTGACGGTGGCGTTTCTGATTCACCTGAAGAATATTTTCACGCGCGGGATTGTGAATCGCGAGAAGGGGATCTTCTGGGGGCCGAACTCGATGGTGGCCAACTGGAAGGACGTGAAGGATCTGGTGGGGCACATGCGCTGGTTTGTGGGACTGGGCAAGCGGCCCACGTTCGGGCGCTACGCGTACTGGGAGAAGTTCGACTACTGGGCGGTGTTCTGGGGGATGATCATCATCGGCTTCTCAGGCTACGCGATGTGGTTTGCGCCGTTCTTTGCGCGGTTCCTGCCGGGGTGGGCGTTGAATGCGGTGCTGGTGGTGCATAGCGAAGAAGGGCTGCTGGCGATNNAACACGCATCTGCGGCCGGATACGTTTCCGATGGACATGGTGATTTTTACGGGGGTGGAGAGCGAAGAGGAGTTCAAGCACAAGCGGCCGGAGGAGTATGCCGCGCTGCAAAAACAAGGCAAGCTGGCGGCGAGGGTTGGGCCGGCTCCGGCGACATGGTGGATCAATTTTGCGCGGGTGATTGGGTTTACGGCGATATTGATTGGGCTGACGCTGCTGGTGCTGACGCTGAGTGCCTATTTCAGCTAGTTTCGAACAGAACGAATTACGAATACGTTTTTTGCAAGAGACGACGTTTTACGACGGCCCATTTTCGAAAGAAGATGGGCCGTTTGTTTAGGAAGCGCGTAGGCTTTGCGATCGCCGAAAGGGAAGGTGTGCGCGCCGTCGCATGAGTTTGTGACTCCAGTCACTGCGGTTGGACTTGGAAAAGCATCTTCTCGATGGCGTGAACGTTTCTGGAAAAACCATTGCTCCAATGATTGCCGCGATGTTGTTTTGCGCAGCGTTTTCCGCGCACGCAGAGCAGAAGCTCAAGGATAAGGATTGTCTTGGCTGCCACTCCGATGCCACGCTGACAACTGAAGTCAACGGCAAGACGATGAGCCTGTACGTGGACCCGGCGAAGATGAAACATTCGATTCACGGCGGCATGTTCAGCTGCGTGGATTGCCACAAGGATGTGAAGAGCCTGGTGCACGACCTCACGCCTTTGAAGGTCACCTGCGCGCAGTGTCATGCGGATGCGCAGCAGGCTTACGCGCATAGTCTTCATGCGAAGCCGGTAAAAGCGGGTGGAGCGCCGGCGGCAAATTGCCAGGACTGCCACGGTGGGGCGCACGAGATTGTCGGGGCGGACGATGCGAAGTCGCCGGTGAATCACAACAACATTCCGTATACCTGCGGAAGGTGCCACGGGCAGAAGTTTTTGATGGAGGGCGCGGGGCAAAGTTCGCAGGCATTCGCGTCGTACCAGGAGAGCGTACACGGACAGGCCACTGAGAAGGGATCGACGAAGGCGGCGGTGTGCACGGATTGCCACGGCGCGCATGAGATTCTTCCGGCCAACGATGCGAAGTCGCCGATCTACAAATTCAATGTGCCGGCGACGTGCGGCAAGTGCCACACAGCGATCGAAACGACCTTCATGCAGAGCATTCATGGGCAGGGAATTGCGCGGGGCAATGGGCTGGCTCCGGTGTGCACGGACTGCCACGGAATCCACTCGATCAAGTCGCATAGGAATCCGAATTCTCCGGCGGCGGAGCAGAATGTTTCGCGGGATACGTGCGGGCGGTGCCATGAGGGCGTGCGGCTTTCGCAGGAGTTTGGCGTGCCGGGAAACCGGGTGACGACATACTTCGACAGCTATCACGGGCTGGCGGCGGAGGGCGGCTCGGTGGTCGCAGCCAACTGCTCGAGCTGCCACGGCGTGCATAACATTTTGCCGTCGAGCGATCCGAACTCGACAATCAACAAAGCGAATCTCGACGCGACGTGCGGCAAGTGCCACAAGGGAGTTACGGAGAAGTTCACGCTGACGCGGGTGCACATGGAGGACGGAGTTCATCCCAACGACATTGGCTCGGTTGTGGTGCGGTGGGTGCGGTGGTTCTACCTGGCGCTGATTTTCGCGGTGATCGGGGCGATGTTCCTGCACAACGCGATCATTTTGCGGAGCAAGGCCGTGGCGCGGCGCAGGATGCAAAATCCCAGCATGACGCGGATGACGACGAATCAGCGCTGGCAGCACCTGATTCTGCTGACCAGCTTTATTGTGCTGGTGATTACGGGTTTTGCGCTGAAGTTTCCGAACTCATGGTTTGCCGAAGTGCTGGGGATGGGAGAGAGACTGCGCAGCATTACGCATCGCGTGGCTGGTGTGATCCTGATTGCCGCCGGCGTGTATCACGTGCTGTATCTGATGGCGACGAGGGAAGGCCGGAAGCTGGTGTGGGATCTGGCGCCGAGGCCGAAGGATGCGTTCGATGCTCTCGGGACGATGCGCTACTATCTGGGTCTGAGCAAGGAAAAGCCCCAGTTCAAGCGGTTCAACTACGCGGAAAAGGCGGAGTATTGGGCGCTGGTTTGGGGTACGGCGCTGATGGGCGTGACTGGCATCATGCTGTGGGCCAAGGTCTCGGTGGGGAATCTGCTGGCGCGGTGGTGGGTGGACGTGGCGACGGCGGTGCACTTCTATGAGGCGATTCTGGCGACGCTGGCGATATTGGTGTGGCACTTCTACCAGGTGTTCTTCGATCCAGACGTGTATCCGATGAACTGGGCGTGGTGGGATGGGAAGATGCCGGTGGAGCACTACAAACATGAGCATGGGCTGGATACGGAAGCTGTGAAGCAGGCTGAGAACGAACCGCCGAAGGAATAATGTCGGTTGGACCGCGGTGAGTTAGCGTGCGCTTCGCGCACATGGCAAGTTAGCAGGTTGGCGGGGTTATCGATCGGGACAGGATTCAGGCTCATGGGGGCTCGTAATCCCAGTGGGCGATTCAGGAGCTGAAGCCGGCCCTGGTTGGCTTTATGCCGGTGATCCATTGCCGGCATAAAGCCAGAGGGACATTTTCGGCGAGGCGTCAGACGCGGAAGGTGTCGGGGCGCCAGCTCTTGATGCGCTCCTTGATTTGCTTGCGGTTGAGGTTCTGTTCGAGCGCGAGCTTGGCCAGGGCAACCACCTCGTCGTCGGAGGCAAAGCGGAGGCCGATCAACTGGTCCTCGGTGAGGCGATAGATCTGCGAATGCCACTCGGCGGGCGCGAGGGTTTGCAGGCGGAGGCGCTCTTCGAGGCGGATGACACGGTCCTGGACCTTGATTGGATAACTGCGGGCTTTCCCAACAAGAATAAATGCCGCGAGCGAGAGAACCACCGACCATTCGGTGTAGAGGTTGAGGTTTTTGACCGCGTAGCCAAGGACGATGACCAGGTTGATAACCAGGATAGTGATGAGGATCAGATGGAACGGCGGATCGAAGCGGGCATGATTCTTGAGGTTCTGTGGTTTCGAGTCACTCATGCGTAGCCTACATTTCTTTGGGGCCGGAGTTGGCTTCCGGCGGCGCGTCGATTTCGGCAGAGCCGCTTTCAGCAGCGCCGGGGGCCTGAATTCCGGCGCTCAAGGGATTTTGCGCGCCGGTAGGAGGGGATGTCAACGCAT
>PMWR01000037.1 GCA_003166055.1 Acidobacteriaceae bacterium | reverse complement strand
TAGTCAGATCAGACCTTGTCTCTTATTCAGATTAAACACGTCACGGAACGGCCGGATAGACCCGGACTCTCACTCGATGACTTGCTACAGAAGAAGACAGCGCGGAGCCGGTCACTCTTCGAGAAATGGTTTCAGTCCTGGTTGTCCGTTGAGAGTGATCCTCAGTACAAATCGATCGACGCCATCCTTTACACAAACAGGCCGCCAGCGGAGGACTTCGCAGCAGTTCTCAATGCTGAGTTCCCGCAGAAGATCGAAGCCGCAAAGCTCCAAGAGAAAGACTCCACTATCTTCGAATCGTTCCGCAAGCAGACCGGAAAAGCTGTCGAACGCCTTGATGCGTTCTTGGGAACGATCGCATTCCGGTTCAACAGTGCCGACATCGAGCCAACAAAGCAAATTCTGAGATCAAGGGCGAATCAGCTAAACATATCGGCTGAGGGCTTCTCGTCTCTCTTAGATCAAATCTCGATCTGGTCCACGCGCCGAAACACCGACGGAACGACGGTCAAGGTCAACCTCGATGCCATCAAACGGGCCTGCGGTTGGCGTAAGGTAGAGAGGCTCAGCGAGGCCTTCCCAGTCGCTTCAGACTACGTTCCGTTGGGCGGTGATCTTTTAGAGGGATTCGCACAACATCTGCTGTCTCTTGACGGCGGTGACTACATCCTTTCAGACGTTCCAGGCGCCGGTAAAAGCACATTCTTGGCAAAACTGTCTGAATACTTGGAACACAAGAATGTTCCGTGTATTCGCCACCATTACTTCCTCGGCAATGACGACGAGTCAAAGTTCGAGCGTTTGAATTCACGTAGGACGGCGGACGCTCTTATCGCGGAGCTGGAAGCATTTGTCGATGTTTCGGTGAGTCCTTCGCTCGATATGCTCAAGGACATCATTACCGCGGCATCCGCCGAACTTCATCAAAAGGGACGGACGCTTGTCATCCTTCTTGATGGGCTCGACCATGTGCTCCGTACCGAAGATGAAGACGAACTGGCCCTGCTTCTAAAGCAACTCCTGCCGCCACCGCCGCACCTGTCAATCATCTTTGGCACACGGCACATCCCATCAACCAGAGTTCGGTCACTCTTCCAGCAGGTTCCCTCGGACCGTCGATATAACGTGCCCCGACTGAGCGCAGACGACTGTAAGGCAATGTTAAGAGTGCATTCCACGATTGACATACCGGAAAATGCAGTGGAGGCTGTTGCCACGCGCTTGGCAGAGATCACCGAGGGTCTGCCTTTGCACGCCCACTATTGCCTTGTCCAATTGGAAGCCCTCAGTCAGCAGGGCATCGTTCTAGAGCACACCCTCGATCAACTCGTACCCTACGGCGGTGATCTCGGAAAGTACTACGAGACGATCTGGGAGACTTTGAGCCCGGAAACAAAGGTTCTCGCCATCGTCCTGGCGATAGCAGAATTTGCAGTACCTCGCGAGGCGATGCCGGTTCTGTTTAGTGGTACAGCTCCAGATTTGCAACGAGCACTTGAAAGTCTACGACCTTTCGTCAATGAAACCTTCGATGGCCTTACTCTCTTTCACACCAGTTTTCAGGAGTTCGTCTCCAACCATACAGACACCGAAACATACATGGCAGCCAGCCTGGAGCGACTGATTCAATGGCTAAGAGTACACGCAACGGCGTCTCTACGTTGGCGTTGGCTTCACGCCAAAGAGTTTCAGGCGGGCAATCCCCGGCCTCTAATCGACTCTACGAATCGTGCCTGGATCATCAACTCCATCAAAGATGGACGCCCGCTTCATGCTATCGAGGAGCTGCTGCGTTTGGCATGTCACGCTGCGATGATGCAGTCGGACTATTGCACCGCACTCTTTCGCGGCATGTCAGCAGACCAAATTGAGTACAACCCCGACGCTAACGACACCATCTGGAGTGACGCTCTTTCGATGGTTGGGTTTCAGCGATTGGATCGGGCTTCAGGGACGTTGCACTTCACTGATTTCAAACACGACAATAGCGATGTCCTTCTGGAGATGACGAATCGCGCACCCAGCGGAGAATTGCCGGCCATCATTGACGAACTCTTCGAACGCTTTGAAGCCATCGCCTATGCGAAGGGGGTCATGAACCATGAGTCTGCACTAGAGGGAGCTGCCAAGTACTACGTCAGTGCGCTGGCCGTCGCACGATCGTCTCTGCAAGACGTCGTCGCGTTTATCCGGCGCTTCAATTTCGAACCTGCTCGCCTTGCCGTTTCTCAGGACTACATTTCGGCACTTCTATCCTCTCAACAGTTCACCAACGCGTTGGGTGCAGTTGAGTTGGTGCCCGTAACTGAAGATCAGAGAGCCCTTCTCCGAGAGAAGATCACGTTTACCAGCTTTTCGCAGCCCGGCACCTACGCATCCCAAGCTGCTGGCGAAGGTTTATGGGCTCAACTGGGTGATAAGGTGATCTTGAACCATACAGCGCCCGCACGATATGTCTGGCCACAAAGCTCGGAACTGCCTTTATCTATCGAGAGATTTAAAGATGAAGAACGCGCAGCCTTGAGCCGTGCATTTTATTCCGCCTGGCTCAACGGGCTCGTTGCCGGGACGACTAACGACCGCGCATCTCTTGATTCCTGGATCAAAGATGTCCGGACACAAGGCTGGTCCGGCGAGACAGGCTCCCACCTTGCATCGATGGGCTTCGCAATGGGAGAGATCCTTGTTGGCCTTAATCTGGATCTATGTTCTCCCCTTTCGAAACTCAACGAAGTTGATGTCATCACTCCCGGCGACCCTAGCTGGGAGGATTATGAGCTTTGGATCAGCTATAAGCTGGCTCTACAGAACATTCTTCGTGACAGTCTCGCACTTCGTTTCGCGTTCCAGCAGAAGGCAGTTGACCCAAGCACGCTGAACCGGATCACTTCGATTCCCGGTTTTGAAGAATACGATCAGTACAAGCTTCTCCTGAACTGTGAGGCAGGACTACTCCCTCAGGACATAGTTGTGTCGTTCGTTGAAGCCCGTCTACAAGCTCTCCGAACGCGCCTCCAAGAGTTCCCCGAGCGCGCAGAAGCTTACCTGGAGATAGCGACGCTAGCTCGAAGGACCGGCGCTTCGTCGCTGAGTGAACGCTGTTTGCGCGACGCCATCGATAATCTCCTCGGTTACGGAAATCACAAGGACATATTCTTCTACGAACTGCTTGAATCCCTTGAAGTCGCTGTTCAAAATAGTGTTACCGATGTACCAGCTCTGTTGGATCGTGTTGCCCCTGCTGTGAACGTGATTCGACACGTAACTGATGGAGATGAAACCGGCCACCTTGTCGAAGAATTCGCAGGCATCAGCTTGCAACTAGGTTCTTCGGCGATAGCGGCAGCANNGCAGCAGTCTATCGACAAATGATGGACGACGAACGCTTTTACCAAGCAGAAAGTGTATTCGAGAAAATCGCTGAATTCGGCCAGCTATCCAATGTATGGGTGCGCTCACTACTACTTACATCTGTCGATTCAGCTACTCGCCGTCGGATTGCCCAGCGCGCAGAAAATGACAAAGATGCCGCAGCATTGGCCGCCGAACTTCACGCAGTCGATCATGATCCAATCCTTCTGGTGTCTACGCCTATAAGCTCGACGGCGGGTCGCACAAGACGGGAAGAGAGATTGAACCTGATTGAATCAACGGTCAGAGCTACGCGGCCTGAGGATATTTCGCCACAGCAGTTTATCGAGTTCTGCATCCAACATCACAACGACCACTACCTAAAAGACTTCAGTGAACAGTGGTTGGACTCCTGGGTCCCCAAGGACCGCAAAGCAGCCTACGAGTGCATGACGAACGCCATGAACCAACGCTTAGTCCATTCTTGGTCTGGAGACTTGGAGCTCAAGCTCCTGCCATTAGTGCTCGAATTTGAAGGTCCGGCGAAGGCCTTTGAGGCATTGATCGCCGCCGCACTTGCAGTCCACGTTTGGAATAGCTTTTACACGCAAGCG
>PMWR01000503.1 GCA_003166055.1 Acidobacteriaceae bacterium | reverse complement strand
TATCCGGGCCGTCCCTCCCTTTCGCCTGCGGAAGCCCTGCGCCAGGTGGGCCTCGATCCCGATCTGCCCCGCACCATCGGCCAGTATTCGCAGGGCATGCGGCAGCGCACCTCGCTCGCCCGCGTTCTGCTGCCCGTTCCTGAACTATTGCTGCTCGACGAGCCCTTCTCCAACATGGATGTCGAATCGGTGGCCCAGATGGTCGCGCTGCTGGCAGGCTTCCGGCAGGGCAACCGCACCATCGTCATCACCACCCACCAGCGCGAGCACGCCGCCCCCATCGCCGACTGGGTGCTGGCCCTCCGCGCCGGCCGGGTCGCGTCGTTCGAACGAGGATGCCCAACCTTATGAAGACCAACGGCGCGCGCTTCCTCGAATCTCTGAACATCCCCTTCGAACTTCGCGAATACGAAGTCGATCCCGACGACCTCTCCGCCATCACCGTCGCCAAAAAGATCGGCATGCCCGCGGAGCAGGTCTTCAAGACGCTTCTCGTAACCGGCGGCCCCAACATCTACCGTTTTGCCGTCATCCCCGGCGACGCGGAACTCGACTTCAAGAAGCTGGCCCGCGCCTCCGGCCTGCGCAAGGCCGAGATGGCTCCCCTCAAAGACGTGCAGCCGCTCACCGGCTACATTCGCGGCGGTGTCACCCTCTTTGGAGCGCGAAAGCCTTATCCGGTCTACATCGACGAGACCGCTATTCTCTTTGACCGGATCAGCGTTTCGGCCGGCGCACGCGGAACCCAGCTCATCCTGGCGCCCAGCGACTACCTCCGCGCCGCGCAAGCTCTCGAGGTCGAAGTCCAGCTCGCCGACCTGACCAAAGACCAGCCCCGATTGACATTGCAGGAGGGCCAAGCCTGATGCCCAGCACGCTTTGGACCCATCTGGTGAAAGACCTCCGCATCGAATGGCGTTCCCGCGAAGCCATCAACTCCATGCTGTTTTTCGCGCTGCTGGTGGTGGTGCTGTTCTCGCTTTCCTTCGACCCGCGCGGCGCGTTCTCGCGGGAGATCTCTGGCGGCGTGCTCTGCGTAGCTACCATGTTCGCCTCGGTGAGCGCGCTCAACCAGGCCTGGGCGCGCGAGATTCGCCACCAGGTGCTCGACGCACAGCGTATGGCTCCTACTGCGGGTTCCCAGCTTTTTCTGGCCAAAGTGGTGGCCAATTTTCTGTTCGTGTCGATCGTGCAGTTGATTCTGGCGCCCGTCTTCCTCGTCTTCTATAACCTTCACATTCTCGGCCAGGGCTGGCTGCTGCTTCTGGTGCTGCCCCTTGGCACGTGGGCGCTGGTCGCTAACGGCACGTTCTTCGCCGCACTCTCCATCAACAGCCGCAACCGCGAACTCCTGTTGCCGCTCATTCTGTTTCCCATCTTCACACCGGCGCTCCTGGCGATGGTGAACGCCACAACCGCCATCTTTACCGGAGATTTTGACCCCGTCATTTGGATCAAGCTTCTGGCTGCCTACGACATCATTTACACAACCGTGTCGCTGATGCTGTTTGACACGATTCTGCAGGCAGAGTAGCCCTTCCTGCCCGTTGTAGACTAGAAGGGTCACCTTGGGTATTCCGATGAAAAAAATCCTGTTCGGTCTCCTTGCCGCTGCCAGCGCCGTATTGTTGGTCTGGGGTTTCCACCAGGCTGTCAGCGCCCCCGCGGAGATGATGCAGGGGGACGAATACCGCATCATCTTCTACCACGTGCCCTCGGCGATGGTGGCATTTCTCTTCTTCGGGATCTCGATGGCGGGGTCTATCGGCTATCTTTCGTTTCGCCAGAAGAACCACCCCAGGGCACTGGCATGGGACGCCTGGGCCGTAGCGGGCGCGGAGGTGGGTGTCGTATTCTGCACCGTCGTGCTGGTCACCGGGCCACTTTGGGGCTATCGCGCCTGGGGCATTTGGTGGGCCTGGGATGCGCGCCTCACGACGACTCTGCTGCTCTGGCTCATCTACGTCAGTTACCTGCTCTTGCGCAGGTTTGCCGCCGGCCCGCAAATGCAAACCTCTGCCGCCGTCTTAGGCATCTTCGGCGGGATTGCGGTGCCTATCGTCTACATCGCCAACCGGATTCCAGGTCAGCATCCCGGTCCGGTCTTCGGCGGAGACAGAGCATCCGGCATGGACCCTGTCATCCTGCGCCCGTTCCTTTGGAACATCCTGGCATGGCTGTTGTGGGGACTCGTGGTCCTCATCCTGCGTCATCAACTCGAGCTCAAGCAACAGGCAGCTGCCGCCCGTGACGCCGAGCAGGCGCTCAACGCCTGATTCAAACTATTGAGGACTTCGTTGAAAAAGACCGCCGCTCGAATCGCCGTAGTCGTACCGATCGCCCTCTTTGCGTGGGCCATTTTCACCCTCGTCACAGCTCCGCCTGAACCGCCGGCGGATTGGAGCCTGCACATGACGCAGGCGCAGCACGACCTGATGATCGCTCCTATCGACCATGCCTTCCGNNGCATAAATCCCCTTCGGCCTACGAAGAGCGTTCCTCAGGGGCTAAAGCCCTGCATTTTGTTCGGCCTTCCGCGGCACGGGACCCAGAGGGTACCCCGCCGGACCCTTTCAGGAATTTGGCTTCTGCAACCAGTTCCAGCGTCTCGTTGCTCTGCGGTTTCCCGGCGCATACCACTTAAGTAACCTTTACATATTACTGATTACTCGTCACGCTGGGTTCTGGTTGTATTTCCCTTTTTTCAAGATCAGGTGATCATTCCAATACATACATCTCTCAGGAAACTGGAAGAAACTACACAGTTGGAGTGTGGAACCATGGTTGAAGCATTGATTGTCTTGGCTTTTCTTGGTGCTGTTGTCGCCCCCGCGGTCTTCGCGGTGCGGGCCGACACCAAAGAAAACCGCAAATAAGCAGACACAGCAAAACCCGTCCTGACTCCTAAAGCGATTGCCCTTCGCCATCGAACTCATTAGACTGGTGGTTTGAGGGTCCGTCATGTTAGTTGTGATGAAAGCGCAGGCCACGCCGGAGCAGATCCAGGCCGTCTGCGACCATATTGAGCAATTGGGCTTCCGCGCCCATCCTCTTCCCGGCGCACAGCGCACCGCCATCGGCATCACCGGCAACCAGGGCGAGGTCGACCGCGGCAATCTTGAAGAGCTTTCAGGAGTCGCCGAAGTCATCCGTGTCTCGAAGCCCTATAAGCTGGCCAGCCGCGACGTGAAGGAAGAAGACACCATCATCCGGTTTGCCGGGACCGACGCCACCATCGGCGGACGCGACCTGGCCATCGTCGCCGGCCCTTGCTCAATCGAAAACCCAGAACAGGCCTTCGCCATCGCCGAACAGGTAGCTGCTTCCGGCGCGCAGTTTTTCCGCGGCGGCGCTTACAAGCCACGCACCTCACCCTATGCTTTTCAGGGCCTCGGCCTCGAAGCTCTCCGCATCATGGCTGAGATTCGCGAACGCTTCGGCCTGCGCATCATTACCGAGGCCATCGACAATGAAACCCTCGAGCTGGTAGCCGAGTGGGCTGACGTGATCCAGATCGGCGCGCGCAATATGCAGAACTTCTCGCTGCTCAAGCACGCCGGGCGGCTGCGCAAGCCGGTCCTGCTCAAGCGCGGCCTGTCCGCTACCCTCGACGAGTTCCTGATGGCCGCCGAGTACATCATGAGCGAGGGCAATTACGAGGTCATCCTCTGCGAGCGCGGGGTGCGTACATTTGCCGACCATACCCGCAACACTCTCGACTTGAGCATTGTTCCCGCGGTGCAGCGGCTCAGCCACCTACCCATCCTGGTCGATCCCAGCCACGGCACCGGCAAGCGCGACAGCGTTCTGCCAATGGCCCGCGCAGCCGTTGCCGCTGGGGCTGACGGCATCCTGGTCGAGGTCCACCACCAGCCCGAAAAGGCGCTTTCTGACGGCCCGCAATCCATCTACCCCGCCCAGTTTGCGCAAATGATGGACGAGATCGAGCGGATTGCCCCGGTCGTCGGCCGCCATCTCTCCCGCGGCATCCACGTCGAAGCGCCCGCGGTCTGACGCCGTGAACCCTCCACAAAAGCTGGACGCCGCCGAAACAGCTGTCATCCTGAGCGGAGCGCAGCGAAGTCGAAAGCCTGCCCTGAGCCTGCCCAAGGGGACCTGCTTCTCAACCCTTTCGCGCGCAATGAAGCCGGGTGCCCCATCCTTGCGACGTCTTTTTGTCGCAAGGGTGGGAAACCGGAGAACTGAATTCGCAATCTTCGGGGTCGTCGCCCTGCTCGCGCTGGCGCTCACCGGCTGCCGCCCCCAGGACTTCTCTCAATACCCACCCAACTACCGCGAATACGCCTACATCACCAACGGCGGCAGCGGAACTGTCAGCGTCGTCGATGTGATCAACGTGCGCCTTGACCGTGAACTCGCTGTCGGCCAGAATCCCATTGCCGTTGCCGTCAGCCCCACGCGCAACGAGGTCTACGTCGTCAACTCCGGCGCGGAAGGCGCGCAGGGGTCCATCACCGTCATCAACGCCGAAAACAACACCGTGGCCGCAACCATTCCGGTCCAGCGCCAGCCGGTTTCCATCGACCTTGACGCTACCGGCAATCTGGCTTACGTTGCCAATTTCGGCTCCAACACCATCTCCGTCCTCGACCTGAAGACTCGTCGTGAAATTGCCCGGATCGGCACTGGTGAAGAGCCAGACTCCGTGCGCATTTCGCCTGACCGCAAGACCCTGGCGGTTGCAAACAGCCGCAGTGGCAGCGTCAGTATCATCGATCCGGCCACCGGCAACATTCGCGCGGCTTTCGATGGTTGCCCGGGCGCCGGCGATACCGTCATTCTGCCGGACTCAACCAAAGCCTTTGTCGCCTGCGCCGCCGGCCACCAGGTGATGGTGATCGCCCTGGCACACTCCAAAGCCAATCCGGCCCAGCCCGACCGACTGGAAACTCTGATGGACGTGGGCCGCGGGCCCGTTCACCTGGCCCTCAAGCCCGACGGCGGCGAGCTGTTTGCCTCCAACTCGCTCTCCGGTTCCATGTCTGAAATCTACGCATCGACCGACGAAGTTGGCGGCGCGTATCCCATGGGAGACGACCCGGTGCGCGGTCTCGTTTCCAGCGACAACGCCATGCTCTACGTCGCCAACTTCCGCTCCCAGTGGGTCACGGTCTACTCGATCGACGACGGCAAGCGCGTCGCGTCGATCCATGTGGGCGACGGGCCGGCCGCACTGGCGCTTTCGGGCGATGGCCATCTGCTGTTTGTCGTCGATACCCGCTCGGGAGATGTGTCCGTAGTTCGCACCAGCTCGAATTCGCTCTTTACGCTGATGTCTACCGGAAAAGACCCCAACGCGATCGCGATCAAGGCGTTCAAGCTGCCATGATGGGCTCCATTTCGCAGCCTTCACTAGACCTCGTCCTCGTAGATGAATTTGTCACCGGGTCCTCTGAATGACGCGAATCTCCCCCCGTTTTGCTTCCAGATCAACGCATCTCCGCCGATATAGGCCCGCATCGTCTTGGACCAACGCAGGGACCGCTTGGTGGTCCGAAATAACTTTCCTGCCCAATCGAGGAACTCGGGGCGCTTCGGCCAGATGGATTCTCCGGAGAGAAAATCGGTCTGGAAATAGAATCTCCCGATCATGAGAACCGAACCATTGAAATCGCATCCCGAGAACTCAATCACCTCAGAGCCATCATCAACGGCCCAGAGTTGGCGCCTTACCATAAATACGCTGCTTATTCTTGCGCCAGTCGGTGCCATTAAATAGCAATAGACGCTCGTAGAATTGTCGTACTCAGAATTCCGAAACAGGCTGTCGATCTCAATCGGGGGAAGATTCACAGACACAGCCTCAATCACCTTCGCGCCGTGTTGAACCCTCAATTCGGCGATGAGGCGCTCGATATCAGATGGCAGCATATAAAACCTGAATTGCCGGCTCACAATTCCCAAAAACTCCTTCTAATTCGAATCCAAAATCGCGTGATCGAGAAACCCAACCGACCGCCCCATTTGCCCATCCAGATCAAACACCACAATCTGATTGCGGCCCTTCTTCAGCCAGGGCGCAGGCAGATACAGCGTTCGCTGTGGCCCGATATTCCAGAACCGGCCCAGCGGCTGCCCGTTGATCCACACTTCGCCTTTGCCGAGTTGCCGCGTATCCACAAACGTATCCGCCGGCTCATCCACATCAAAACTCGCTTGATAGAAACATGCGCCCGCGCACGAGCCGTCCGCATATTTCAGCGCATCAACCTTCTCCATGGGCAGCGGATAAATCTGCCAACCGGCCAGCGTCGCGTCGCCCAGCGTCACGAGGTGCGTAATACCGGCGCGCTCGTTTGGAAATTCATGGCCGAAGTTCACGCGGCCCGTGTTCTCGACCAGGATGTCGAGGCGTGTCTTCTCATGCGTCGTGGTGATCGGCAACGAGGACTGGCCCAGCCTTCGATCCAGAGTCCCCACCAACGCGCCGTCGAGATAAACCTTCGCGTAGCTGTGCAGCTCGTCGATATGCAGGTCCGCAGTCTGCGCGTGCTCAATGACCGTGCGATACAGAATGTATCCATAGCTCTGCCCCACATCTTCCATCGACAAGATCTGCCCGGACTCAATCGGCTTGGGCAGCGCGCTCCAGATCGACGCCGTCCGTTCCAGCTTCACCGCCGGCAGCGCCTTCACCGGAAGCGGGGCTGGGGGCGCGGGCGGCGTCTTTCC
>PMWR01000491.1 GCA_003166055.1 Acidobacteriaceae bacterium | reverse complement strand
AAGTAGACAGCGAGAAAGAGGCCGAAAGCGCCCAGCTGCAAAATAGCCGAAAGACGCAGAAACATGCGGCGCGGAAGCAGGAGCGCGGTGAATCCCTGCACGGTGAGCACTGCGCAGTAGAGAAAGGCGCTCGCTGCAAACATGGTGAGCCAGAGGGCTGGACTGAAGCGGAGAATGCCTGGAACACCGGCAAGGACAAGGGGCCATGCAAATGCCGACGCACCGTTGAGCGCGATGACGGCGATTCCCAGAATCGCGGCCGAGGCAGCGACCTTAGCGAATAGGATGGTGCTCGGGCGCACGGGCAACGGCGAGAGCACCATGATGTCGCGGCGGTCGGGAAAGGTCGAGTCCCAACTGACGACTGTAATCAATCCGACGACAAGCATCATCATGGAGATCATCGACTGTTCGGTATTCCAGGCGAGCGGAACGAGCGCTTCCGGTGGCGGTGCGGGCCCAAGCGTAGAAAAGAACGCGCCAACGGCCTGGAGGAGGCTGATCATGAAGAGAATGCCGGCGAACTGGCCGAGATAGCTGATGACGTCGGCGTGGATCGACAGGGCCTCCAGATCCACCACGCGGAGGAGGAACTGGCGGTAGAGAACGCGAAAATCGGTCGGCAGGCGCTCAACGAGTTGGGCCAGGAATCTACGCATGGATGAGATCCGCGATCTGGCGAGCCATGGAGCCGGTGTCCTGTTCGACGGCGAGTTGGGAGAAGATGGCTTCAAGATTGGGCAAGGCCATGAGGGAACGGAGGCGCTCGATGGAGTCGTCGGCGACGAGCTTGCCGCGATGGAGAATGACGACGTGGGAGCAGACGCGCTCAACGGTATCGAGCTCATGGGAGCTGAAGAGGACGACTTTGCCGCGCGCGGCGAGCTCCTGGATGAGGCTGCGGAGCACCAGCGCCGAACCGACGTCAAGACCGGAAAAGGGCTCGTCGAGGAGGATGAGCTGGGGATTGTGCATCAGGGCCGCGGCGATGAGGACCTTCTGGCGCATTCCCTTGGAATAGCCGGAGATGGAGGCGTGGCGATCGTCGTAGAGCGAGAGGAGCCGGAGCAGGCCGTCAATGCATTCGGAGGACTGGCGCGGCGGTAGGTTGCGGAGCTGAGCGACCATGGTGAGGTATTCCGCGCCGGAGAGGTGGTTGTAGAGGTAAGGCTCCTCGGGGACGTAGCCCATGCGGCGTTTATAGGCGATCAGGTCGTCCTGAATCGGCTTGCCCTCAAAGAGGATGTGGCCGAGGGTCATCTCAATCAGGCCAGTGATCATCTTCATGGTGGTGGATTTGCCGGAGCCGTTGGGACCGAGGTAGCCGGTGACTTCGCCGGGGCGGGCGGTGAAACTGACGTCGTCGACCGCAGGAATGCCGGAGAAGTGCTTGGAGACGCGGCGGAGTTCGAGCACAGAAAGACTCCCTTCAGCGTTCAGTTTGGAGCGTATACTGGCGAGTCCAGCCTGAGTCTTGCCGTTTGAGCCGGTGCTCTTCAATTAGACACCGAGCGGGGCGGGATTGTTCCGAAGCGCGGGCTGGGTGGCCTGAGAGGCGTTTCAGCAAGGAGGAAGTCCATGAGAAAGACCATTGCTCTGGTGCTCCTGACCTGCGCGCCGGCATTCGCGGTGAGCGCTCCTGCGCAGACGCCCGCGTTTCCAGTGGCTGCTTCGCAGCAGGAGATGAACAAGGCCGTTGCCAGGCGGGTCTTTGAAGAGATATTTAATCAAGGGAAGTTCCAGGTTGCGGACGAGATTTACGCCCCGAACTTCGTAAACCATGGATTGCACAAGAATTTCAGTCTGCAGGAAGATCAGGCGGCGGTTCACTGGGAGAAGCAGGCTCTTCCCGACTTGAAAATTGCTGTGAATCGGATGGTGGCCGAGGGCGACCTGGTGACCGTGATGTGGACGCTGCGCGGGACCAACACCGCTGCGGCCAGCCCGTTGCCTGCGACCGGAGCAAAGCTTGAGGTGCGAGGCATCACGGTGTGGCGCATCGTGGATGGCAGGGTTCGCGAGGAATGGACCGAGTTTGACATGCTAAGAGTCGTCCGCCATGTTGCGGAGCAGTTGAAATGGAAGATCTTCGGGCTTCTGTGCGGGTTGGCAACCCTTCTCTGGATGGTTTACAGGATCGTTCGAAGGATTTGGCACGGCCTTTCGACGGCCAAGAGATAAGATCGCATTTGTAGAAGGGAAGCAGAGATGCTACGTAGGCAAAGTCTTTTCGGATGGGTTGCAGGTATTGTTCTTTCGATGTGCTGCATGTGCGCGGCGCAGGCGCCGGTGAAGTATGAGCCGACGATCGAGTCGCTGGATAAGCATCCGCTGCCGGAGTGGTATGCGGGGGCGAAGCTGGGGATTTTCATTCACTGGGGCCTCTACTCGGTGCCGGGGTGGGCGCCGCTGAACCATCCGGATCATGATTTCGGGAACAACGATTACATCAAGTACGACCCGTATGCGGAGTGGTACTTGAACACGGTGCGGATTCCGGGGTCGCCGACCGAGGCTTACGATCGCGAGCACTATGGGCCGCATCACGACTACTACCGGTTTGCGGAGACGTTTAACAAAGAAAGCAAAAAGTGGAATCCCGATGAGTGGGCGACGGTGTTTCGCGAGGCGGGGGCGAAATACGTTGTGCTGACGAGTAAGCACCATGAGGGATTCACGCTGTGGCCGAGCACGACGCCGAATCCCAGCCCGACGCTGCCGTTGAACGAGAGGCACGCGGAGCGAGATATTGTGGGAGACCTGACGGCGGCGGTATCGAAGCAGGGGCTGAAGATGGGGCTTTACTACTCGGGCGGGTACGACTGGACGTTTAATTCGGGGCCGATCGAGGTGAATGCGGATTATGACGCGGTTAAGCCGGAGAGCGAGGCGTATGGGAAGTATGCCAATGCGCAGATTCACGAGCTGATTGCGAAGTATCACCCGATGCTGCTATGGAACGACATTGACTGGCCGAAGACGGGCAAGGCGCTGGAGGTGGAAGCGGACTACTACAACGCGGTGCCGGATGGGGTGATCGACGACCGGTTTGGGATTGCGCACTCGGACTTTACATCACCGGAGTACGAGAAGCTGGACAAGATCAGCGTAAAGAAGTGGGAGGAGTGCCGCGGGCTGGGGCGGTCGTTCGGCTACAACCGCGCAGAGGGCGAGGCGGAGACGATTGCGCCGGGCGAGTTGATTGCGCTGCTGGTGGATATTGTGAGCAAGAACGGGAACCTGCTGCTGGATGTGGGGCCGGAGGCGGATGGGACGATTCCGGCGGTGCAGATGGAGCGGCTGAAGGCGCTGGGGGCTTGGCTGAAACAGAATGGGGAGGCGATTTACGATACGACGCCTTGGACGCAGGCGGCGGGGAAGAGCGCGGAGGGGGACGATTTGCGGTTTACGAGCAGGGGAAACGATCTGTTTGTGACTGTGCTCGGGAAGCCGAAGGGGCGGACAATTACGATGGCGGATCTACCCGCGAAGTTGGGTGTGCCGATTACGCAGCTTGGAGACAGTGTGAATGAACTTGGGGCGAAGGTGCAGGCGGGGGGAACACGGATTTTGCTGCCGGCGCAATTGAAGGGGGAGTATGCATACTCGTTCAAACTCTCCGGGTACGCGCGGTGATGTGAAGGCATCGATCGCGGGAGACAATCGAAGGCGAAGCACTTGGGGAATTTGAGGAGCGGGGCGGAGATGATTCGCAGGTTGTTGATCTGGGCTGGATTGGGGATGTTCCTTTGCAGTGGGGTCGGCGCGCAGTCTCCGGTCAAGTATGAGCCGACGGCTGAGTCGCTGGACCAGCATCCGCTGCCGGAGTGGTATGCGGGGGCGAAATTCGGGATCTTTGTGTGCTGGGGCCCATATTCCGTGCCTGGGTGGGCGCCGCTGTCGCACCCGGATCATGACTTCGACTCCACCGATTTCATCCGCAACAACCCGTACGCCGAGTGGTATTCCAACGTGATGCAGATCGATGGGTCGGCGACGCAGGCCTATCATCGCCAGCACTACGGGGCCAAATTCAAGTACTACGACTTCGTTCCGGTCTTCGACCGGGAAAGCGCGCAATGGAATCCCGATTCCTGGGCCAAGATCTTTCAAGATACCGGCGCGCGCTATGTGGTTTTCACAACCAAATTCCACGATGGCTTTTCGATGTGGCCGAGCCAGGCGCCGAATCCTACCCTTGCCGAAGACCGGCGCCATGCCACGCGGGACATTGTGGGTGAGCTCACCAATGCCGTGCGGGCGCATGGGATGCGGATGGGCTTCTACTACTCGGGCGGGTTCGACTGGACGTTCAAGTTCGGGCCGATCGAAAAGGCCGCCGACTACGAGACGACCAAGCCGCAGAGCCAGGCTTATGGCGATTATGTCTTCAGGCAAATCCATGAATTGATCGATCGGTATCATCCGTCGCTGCTGTGGAACGACATTGATTGGCCGAAGAGCGGACGGCCGCTGCAGGTGGAGGCGGATTACTACAACGCCGTTCCCGATGGCGTGGTTGACGACCGGCTGGGGGTGAAGCACACGGACTTCGTCACGCAGGAGTACCGGAAGCTGGACGCGATTGCGCCGAAGAAGTGGGAGGAGAATCGCGGGCTGGGGCGGTCGTTCGGCTACAACCGCGCAGAGGGCGAGGCGGAGACGATTGCGCCGGGCGAGTTGATTGCGCTGTTGGTGGACATTGTGAGCAAGAACGGGAACCTGCTGCTGGATGTGGGGCCGGAGGCGGATGGGACGATTCCGGCGGTGCAGATGGAGAGGCTGAAGGCGCTGGGGGCGTGGCTGAAGCAGAATGGGGAGGCGATTTACGATACGACGCCTTGGACGCAGGCGGCGGGGAAGAGCGCGGAGGGGGACGATTTGCGGTTTACGCGCAAAGGGCACGATTTGTATGTGACCGTGCTGGGTAAGCCGAAGGGGCGGACGATTACGATGCCCGATCTACCCGCGAAGTTGGGTGTGCCGATTACGCAACTGGGCGATTCGGATGAACTTGGGGCGAAGGTGCAGGCGAATGGGACGCGAATTGTATTGCATGGGGCGTTGAAGGGCGACTACGCATATTCGTTCAAGCTGGCGGGTTATTTGAAGGAATGAGCGGGCTTATTGCGACCAGGCTTGGATGGTGCGTTCGAGGAGGCTGCAGGCCTGGGGCAGAGCTGCGGTTATGGCGGTGCTTAGGGTTTCTCCCAACTCGGTTGAGGCGGCGCCGATGGTTAGGAGCAGGGCGTTTTTGGGTTGGGCGCTGTAGAGTTCGCATGCGAGGGCAAGGAGTTCAGGCGCGCCCTGGTGATGGGTGGCGAGGCCTTGCCTGGATTCGGAGGGCTCGATGCGGGTGAACTTGATGGAGCCGGGGGCGGATTGGACTGAGCAGTCGATGAAGAGGACGGATTCAGCGTGGGCGATGTCTTCGGCGAGGTCGGGGGTCCATTGCTGGCGGGAGATTACGCGGATTTGTGGTTGAGATGCGAAGTGCTGTTCGGCCCAGTCGGCTAGCCAGGGGCCGACGCCGTCGTCGCTACGGAGGGTGTTGCCGCAGGCGAGGATGAGGACGCGGGATTTGGGTTGAGTCTGCATCGTGCTTTCCCACCCATTCCGCCCAGCCACCCCACAGACGAAGACCTGTCTGTGGGGGCCCCGGTCGCGCGGAATGGATGGGGCACCCACCTTTGTTGGGGCCGAAAGAGAAGAGCTAGTGCTTGAGCTATTGTTCGGTGGCCCATTCGGACATGGCGAGGGTGAGGAGCAGGACGCGGCGGAGGCCCAGTTCGCGGTCTTTGGCGGAATACCACTCGGCCTGGGTGTGCGCGCCGCCGCCGTCGCCGCCGGCACCGATGGATAAGGAGGGAATTCCCAGGGACAGCGGGATGTTGGCGTCGGTGGAACCGAGGCGAAGATCGGTGTGGAAGCCGAGGTGGCGGTCGACCGCACGGAGGGTCTCAATGAGGGGGGAATCGGCAGGAAGCTGGGCGGCGGGCCGGTCACCGATTTTGGAGATGGTGAAAGTCAGGAGGCCGCGGCTGCGTTGGGCGGGAGGCTTGACCTTGAAGTTCGATTGCTCAACGGAGTCTTCAACGGCGCGATGGAGGGCGACTTCAAGGCGCAGGAGCTGCTCGGGGGCGGTGGAGCGGAAGTCGATGGAAGCCTGGGCGGATTCAGGGATGGAATTGACGCTGGTGCCGCCGTGGATGGTGCCGATGTTCAGTGTAGTGCGGGGATCCTGAGGGAGCGGGATCTGGTCCAGTGCGGCGAGCGCGGAGGCGAGTGCGGCGATGGGATTGGGGCTGCCGGCCTCGGTAAAGCTGTGGCCGCCGGGGCCGGTGATGGTGACCCGAAAACGTCGGCTGCCGAGGGCCTGGGTGACGGCGGAGTCGGCTCCGGCGCCGTCGAGAACGATGTGGGCGGCGATGCGGCCGGCTAGAGGGCTGTTGTTGTAGAGGTGACGGATGCCGCGGAGGTCGCCTTCGCCTTCTTCACCGACGTTGCCGAGAAGGATGAGGTGTGCGGGCAGTTCAACTTTGGACTGGACGAGCGCATGGGCGATGGCCAGCATGCCAACGACCCCGGCACCGTTGTCGCAGGCTCCGGGAGCTTCAAGACGGGCGGCGCCGTTCACCTGCTTGACGACTGGGTTCAGTGGGGTATTGGCGGGGAAGACGGTGTCGAGGTGAGCGGAGAGGACGATGACCGGGCCGGAGCTTTCGGGGTCGAGATTGGGAGTGGGCAGGAAGCCGAAGACGTTGCCGACGGTGTCGGCATGGACCTGAGCGAGGCCGGCCTCGGTGAAGCGGGCGAGGAGCCACTCGGAACGGGCCTTTTCGCCGAAGGGCGGGGCGGGGATGGAGACGAGGTCGATCTGCCAGTCGAGGATGGTTTTGGGGTTGTTGTGCAGCCAGGCAAAGGCGGCGTGGATGGGGCGCTGGGCGGCTAAAGCCGTGACTTGTGAGAAGGCCGAGCTGCGCGGGGAGGGGGGCATGGTCTGGATTCAAGGGTAGCAGGGGAAGCAGGTTACAGATTACAGATGACAGTGAACAGGTGATGGAGTGAACAAGTGAACAGGTGACAGTCAGGCAGTGGGATCATTTTCCTCTTGAGTGGGGTATTCCACCGAATGGAGGAAGAGGCCCTGGGCTGGGGCGGTGGGGCCGGCGGCGGAGCGGGAGCGGGCGGCGAGGATTTTGGGGATTTCGTCGACGGGGATGCGGCCGCGGCCGATGTCGAGCATGGTTCCAACGAGGTTGCGGACCATGTGGTGGAGAAAGCCGCTGCCGCGGACGCGGTAGACCAGGAGGGCGCCGGCTTCGGTTTCTTTTTGCTCCCAGGTGGAGGAGTAGATGGTGCGGATGGCGGTTTGGGACAGCGCCGTGGGCTCGATTGTGTCCTGGGCACGTTCGTGTTGGCAATCAGCGGTGCGGGTGGTGAGGTCGGGATCGGTGGCGGCGAAGCTTAGGAAGTTGTGCCGGCCTTCGAAGAGGTGGGCTGACCTTTGCAGGGCATCCACGTCCATTGGCCAGGGACATGCGTGGACGTAGCGGGCGAGGAACGGTGGGCAGATGGTTTCGCGGAAGACGCGATATTCATAGGTTTTCGCGAGGGCGGAATGGCGGGCGTGGAAGGTGCTTCGCACGGTTCTAGAATGAATGATTCGGATCGCGGATGGAAGGGTGCGGTTGAGGGCGCGGAGCAGGTTTTCATGGGGGATGTTGGCCTGGAGTTCGAAACTTGCGACCTGGGCGAGTGCGTGGACGCCGGCGTCAGTGCGGCCTGAGCCTTGCGGGAGGGGGGATTCGCCGGTGACGCGGCCGAGGGCGGCCTGGAGTTCACCCTGGATGGTGGGCTCGCCGGGCTGAATCTGCCAACCGCTGAAATCGGCGCCATCGTAGGCGAGGGTGAGCTTGAAGGTTCGCGGGGCGGGTTGGGCGAGATCGGACATGGGATTGAGGGGCGGAATCAGGGTTGATAACAGGGTAATCGAGTTTAGTGGGAGCGTGGCTTTTGAAGGTGACGGTTCAGGGGCTAAAGCCCGACCGCTATTTGGTGGGGATTTGCGGCCCGGCTGAAGCCAGGCCCTGATACAAAGCGGGATGAAATGGTCATGGTTTGGATCGAAGCGAGTCAGACCTGCTTAATTCGGCAACGGGATTGAAAATCGGCAGGTGGGATATACTCAGCTAATCGCATATTCCAGTGAATAACGTGATTGAAGCCTGGAGATTAAGGAACTGGGAACGAATTGCGGGCCGCTCGCGTATTGATGGAAGAGCGAACGGCTGCGCTTCGGTCTGGNNGCCTGAGCCGGGCGAGGAAATCAAATATTGCGTCCGGAGGGGTTTTCCGGGCGTCTTGAAGAATGGCACCCCACATGCCCAACTAAACGTGGAGAGGAATCATGCAATCGTACGGTACACGTGTGTTTGAGCAGCAGGAAAAGGTCACCGAGGTAAATCGCAGGGGGGCCGGTCGCGGTCAGTCAGGGATGCGTCTGCGCGCAGCAGCGCTGGCGATGTTGACGCTGACGGCGGGAATGCCCACAGGGTTTGCCCAGCAAACGGTGACTGGAGCGGGATCAAAGGCGCCGGACAAAGCGGCATCCGATTTGCCGGCGGCACCGGTTCCGCTGGCGACAGAGCCGCTGGACTTAAGGCCGTCGAAGCGCGATTTTTCAAAGCCGGCAGCGGGCCTGTTGGGCAATCCGATCAACGTGTACCGTCCGACATCGATTGCAAAGGCCAACTTTGCGAACTCGGTGCGGCTGGCGGACCTGGTGAAGGACGGGAAAATATACCTGAGCCTTTCCGATGCGCTGGCGCTGGCGATTGAGAACAACTTCGACATCGCGATTGCGCGGTACAACCTGGATATTGCTGACACGGATATTCTGCGCACTAAGGGAGGACAAGCGCCGCAGGGCGTAGCGACTGGAGTGGTTGCCAACACGCTCAATGGCGCGGCTTCGACGTCAGGATCAGTTTCGGGCGGCGGCCCGGGTGGAACCTCAGGTGGCGCGGGCGGCGCGAGCGCCGGCGTGGGCGGCGTGACATTCAGCACCTCGGGCGCCGGTCCTGCTCCGCAGAGTTACATGGATCCGACGGTGACGAGCCTGGTGGAATTACAGCGGCAGGAGTTTCCGCAGACGAGCTTGTTTTCTCCGCGGTCCTCGACCAATACCGACCAATACAATTTCACGTATAACCAGGGATGGGTGACAGGCACGGGGCTGCAGGTGGGGTTCAACAACGAACGAGTCACTTCGAACAGTCCTTACAACAATTACAGCCCGCAGATCAGCGCAGGCTTCACTGCTACCGTGACGCAGCAACTGTTGCAGGGCGCGGGGATCTGGGTGAACAAGCGGTTCATGTACCAGGCACTGAACGATCGGCGGATTACCGATTCGAGTTTCAGGGAGCAGATTCTCTACACCGTGAACCAGGTGGAGAACATCTACTGGGGGCTGGTGCAGGCGTACGAAGACGTGCAGGCCAAGGAACGGCAACTGGAGCAGAGCTCGAAGCTGGATGCGGACGACCGCAAGCAACTGGAGATCGGCACGGTGGCTCCGCTGCAGATTGTGAGCGACGACTCGTCGGTGGCCAGCGACAAGCAGGCGCTGATCCAGAGCCAGCTCGCATTGAACTATCAGCAGCAGATCATCAAGCAGGCAATTGCGCGCAATCTGAACGATCCGCAGCTTTCGGCGGCGCCGGTGATTCCAACGGACCGGGTGACGACGGAGGAGATCCCGGAAGAGACGCAACCGGTGGAAGCGCTGGTGCAGGAGGCGTTCCAGAACAGCCCGCTGCTGGAGCAACGCGTGCTGGGGCTCAAGAACGATGAGATTACGCTGAAGGGCGCGCGCAATGCGCTGTTGCCGAATTTGAATGTGCAGGGATTTTATGGCGCCAACGCGGTGGGCGGTGCTCAGAGCCCTGAGTGCAGCACGTTTGAAGGCACGGGATTCGCTCAATGCCCTCCGGGCACGGTTCCCACCGTGGGCTACGGGACGGTGTTGAGCAACCTGGGCAACGGCAGTGCTCCCAACAAGGGCGTGATGTTTAACTTGTCGATTCCGTTGCGCAACCGGGTGGCACAGGCGCAGCAGGCGCGGTCGCTGATGGAGTATCGCCAGGCTGAGTTGGGACTGGAGCAGCTTTATACGCAGATTCGCATGCAGGTGGTGAACGGGCAGTTTGCGCTGACGACCGACCGGGCGCAGGTGCAGGCGGCAGTGGCGGCGAGGGATTATCAGCAGCAGAGCGTGGATGCTGAGCTCAAGAAGCTGCACCTGGGGGCTTCGACGTCGGCCAATGTGCTGCTGCAACAACGCAACCTGGCCACGGCGGAGAACAACCTGATTGCGGCGCATGCGGCTTATGCGAAGGATCGGGCGGCACTTTACCAGATTTTGGCGAGTACTCTGCAACACTACGGGATCAACCTGAACGACGCGGCGGCGGGGGTAGTGAATTCGGCGCCAATTGTGCCGGGAGTGCAAACGGCGAAGCCGAGCAAGGAAGCTACTACGACACCGCCGGCGACGAGGTAAGAACTAGCTGTCAGCTTTCAGCTGTCAGCTTTCAGCTTGTTTTTCCCAAGCGATTGCTGATTGGGGTATTGAGAGGAAGATCAAAACGGCCCGTTGGCTTCTGTTGAAGCTGACGGGCCTTTTGTTTTGCGAGGAGATGGTTGGTCAGCGTTCGGCGACGAGGTCTAGGAGATCGAAGAATTCCGGGAAGCTGATGTTGGCGGATTCTGAGCCCTGGATGAGGGTATCGCCTTCGGCGCGGAGGGCGGCGACGGCGAAGGCCATGGCGATGCGGTGGTCGCCGCCGGAGTCGATGGTGGCGCCGTGGAGGGTCTGGCCACCGGGGACGTCGAGGCCGTCTTCAAACTCCGCGACTTCAGCGCCCATGGCGCGGAGGTTTTTGACGACGAGGGCGATGCGGTCTGACTCCTTGACGCGGAGTTCCCGGGCGTCGCGGATGCGGATGCCNNGGGCTGCGAGCGCGCCGGTAACTGCTGTCGACCCAAGGCCCTCGGGCGGGGCGGAAAGCTGGACGGTGCCGACGAGTTCGGCATTTTTTTCCTCAAGATTGAGCACGCTGATGTGTGCGCCGAGGGCGGTGAGCACATCGAGGAGCGTGGCGCGGGTGGGATTGAGGCCGAGCGAATCGAGGACCAGGGCGGAGCCGGGGAAGAGCGCGGCGGCGCAGAGGAAGAAGGCGGCGGAGGAGATGTCGCCGGGGACTGCGGCGTCGATGGAGTGGAGAGATTGAGGGCCAGCGATGGAGATGGAATCAATGGTGCGGGTGAGGGTGGCGCCGAAGGCACGAAGGGCGAGTTCGCTGTGGTCGCGGGTGCGGAGGGATTCNNGTGTAGTCGATGGGCTGGAGTTGGCTGCCATGGATCGTGAGGGGTGCGTGGCCGTCGGTGAGGGTGAGGCGCGCGCCCATGGCTTCGAGGGGCTTTCGGATGCGCTCCATGGGACGGCGGGAGAGCGATGCGTCGCCGATGAGGGTGAAGCTGCCCTGCTGGGGCGCGAGCAGGCCGGAGAGCATACGGATTGTTGAGCCGGAGTTGCCACAGTCAAGCGGATGGGTAGCGGGGGTGACGCGGCCGGCGACGCCGGTGACTTCAACTGCTCCGTCGCCAACCTTTTTCACTTTTGCGCCGAGGGTTTCCATGCAGGCGAGGGTGGAGGCGCAGTCGGCTCCGGTGGAGAAGTTGGTGAAATTGGAAGTGCCTTCAGCGAAGGCAGCGAGCATGGCGTAACGATGGCTGATGGATTTGTCGCCCGGCAGGCGCAGGCTTCCGTAGATATTGCGGGCGGGGCGGATGAGGCGTTCTTCTGCGGCGGTGTGCAAGGAATCTCCGTGATGCGATCGACTTCTTCAGTTTAGCGGATGGGAGAAGGCAGGGACTAAGGGACTAAGGGACCAGGGACTGAGGGACTAAGTCGACTTTGGAGCTGTTGGGTTGTCTCCAAATCCGATTGGTCGCCGGGCGGTATTTCTCGACTGTTTTTCAGGGTGGCAGTCTATCTTTATTGATT
>PMWR01000217.1:452-12985 GCA_003166055.1 Acidobacteriaceae bacterium | reverse complement strand
TGAGATTCCAGATGGCTTCGATCCAGCGGGGATCGCTGGCGACGATTTCGCCGACGTAGCCGAGGTCGGGCCTCCCAAATTCGAGCAAGCCGCGCTTCTTGCGGGCGCGGAACATCAGGCCGTCTCCACCGGAGAGGCCAACAGCCGGTTGGCCGAGGTTGCCGAGAGCAGCGACGAGGCTCTTATTCACTTTGCCGGCGAGGACCATGAGGGCAACGTCGCGGGTTTCTGCGTCGGTGACGCGGAGTCCGGCGACGAATTCACTTTGCTTGCCGAGGGCTTTAAGCATGCGGGTCAGTTGCACGCCGCCGCCGTGGACTACCGCGACCTGATTGCCGTCGCGCACGAGTTCGGCGATGGCGCGAGTGCAGCCTTCGAGGAGCGATGGAGTTTCAAGGCCTGCGCCACCGAGTTTTACGACGTACTTCATGCGAGACCTTCCGCGGGGAGATTCATGCGAGGCCCTCTGATTCAGGCCAGCCCTGCATGATGTTGAGATTTTGGATGGCTTGCGAGGACGCGCCCTTCAGCAAGTTATCAAGACAACTGACGATGACGGCACGCCGGCCGTCGGGTGCGATCTGGAAACCGATGTCGGCGTAGTTGGTGCGAACCGAATATTGAATCTGTGGCAGCGTCTTACTATAAAGGCGCACCATGGGACTGCCGGCAAAAAAATCTCGATAAATGTTTGAGATGCTCTCTGCGGTCTGCGGGGCGCTAAAACGCACGTAAATGGTGGAAAGAATTCCGCGCGGAATGGGCAGCAGATGCGGCGTGAAGACGATCTGGTTTTGATCGATGCCGATTTGCTCGAGCATTTCTCCGGTGTGGCGATGAGCGAAGACGCTGTAGGCGGAGAGATTGTCGGCAGCATACATGAAATGCGTTGTTGGCGTCGGAAATTTGCCTGCGCCGCTGACGCCGCTTTTGGAGTCGGCGACGATGCCGTGGTCAAGATCGAGCAGGCCTGCGGCTACAAGCGGCTTGAGAGCAAGAATGACGGACGTCGCGTAGCAGCCGGGGTTGGCGACGAGACGCGCGGATGCGATTTCGTCGCGATGCAACTCGGGCAGGCCGTAGACCGCATGGGCTTGCGTCGCCACGGCATGGGCCCTGGCTTCTTCACGCGAGCGGGGGCCCTCATCCGAGAAAGCATACACGGCGCGATTTTCCGCATCGTTCAACCGCCATGCTCCGCTTAGATCGATGACGCGCAGGCCGCGACTGAGTGCTTCGGGGACCCACATGCGGGATTGTTCGTGGGGCGTAGCGAGAAAGAGGATATCGACGGCGCGCTCTGCGAACAGTTCCCAGGTAAAGGGAACTTGTTTGAGATCGCCGCTGCCTTGGCTGTCGACCAACTGGGGATGGATTTCGCCGAGGGGAATGCCGCCAGTGGCCTGGATGGCCGCGACCACATCGCTCTCGGGAAGGTAACGGCCGGCGAAGACCGGGGGCTTGGCCTTGAGGCGGGGATGATGCAACAGCAGCCGGGCCAATTCTGCGCCGGCGTATCCTGTGACTCCCACAACTGCGGTTTGAACTGTATTGGTCATGACTCGAGAATCTTCCTCAGTCGCGCTTCGACTTCAGTTGCACGGCGCGGATCGGCGCAGATGACGAGCACGGTGTCGTCGCCGGCGATGGTGCCGACGACTTCAGACCATCCTTCATGATCGAGTGCCGCAGCGAAGGGTTGTGCTCCTCCCATGACGGTTCTTACGACTACCTGATTCATGGCCTGCTGGACGCGCAGGCCAAAGCTCTCGATCATCTCTGCGACAGTGGGCGGGCCGTCGTCGACCGGGGGCGCGGCGGGACCGTGGCCATTTCCATTTCCGTTGGGCAGGGAATAGCCGCCGGGGCCTTTGGAGAGACGCATTTCGTGAATGTCGCGCGAGAGCGTGGCCTGGGTTACCTCGAAGCCGCGGCGGCGCAGCTTGCGGCGCAGCTCGTCCTGGTTGGAGACCAGAGAGTGGGCTACGAGGTCACGGATCGCGTTGTGTCTTTGAAACTTCATTGCACCCTGCTGGATCGACCTTTCGGCGTATCCGGATAAACGTGAAAAACGCGGCTCGCAGTTCCGCGGCCGCGCTTGTATAAATATACAGCAGAATTGTATAAGTATGCAAGATTCTTCAGGGAACAGGGAACAGGGAACAGGGGCTGAGGGACTAAAGGACTGAGGGGCTCTTGGCGGTTTGTTTCTTGCTGCGTTTTTCGTCGTACATGGCTTTGTCTGCCGCCGTGAGCAGTTCCTTGAGTGACTGGTGCTCGTGCTCGTCCGCGGTAACGTAGCCGACGCTCAGGCTCAGCGGGAAGCTGCGGCCGGTCTCGCGATTGTGGAATATGGAGGCCAACTGCAGGCGCTGGGCTGCAATCGACATGGCCACATGGGTGCCCTGGAAGATTACGGCGAATTCGTCTCCGCCGACACGCCCGATCACGTCGGTTTCGCGGAAGGTTTCTTTGAGTATCCTTGCGGTTTCGACCAGGAAAGAGGAGCCGATGTCGTGGCCGAGGGAGTCATTGATCTGCTTGAGATTGTCGAGATCGATGAACAGGACAGAGACGGGCAGTTGAGAGCGTTGCGCGAGGCGGAGGGCCTGCTCCGAGAGCAACGAGAATCCTTTGAGGTTGTAGAGCCCAGTGAGTTCGTCGCGAAGCGAAAGCTCGCGAATCTCCATCTCCATGCTGTTGATGCGCCAGACAAGGAACAAAAGCAGGATGAAGGACAGGATGGTTGCCGTGGAGGAGAGGAGCGCATTGGCATAGTGCTCGGGAAGGAGTTCCGCACGGATGATTCGCGCCCTGCCGAATTCGCGGAGGATGGGGAGCACAAGGAGAAGGGGAGCGATGATTCTGGCGGTTGTGGCGCCGATTCCCTGGCTTAGGAAGATGGAGAAGACGCCATTTTCGGCGCGGCGCAGCAAGGTAACCAAGGTGAGCAGGGCGAGGCAGGTCAGGGTCTGTTGGGAAGAATGAGGTCTGGTGGAAAAGCTGAAAATACGCAGCGCGTTAAAGATCTCTCCCGAAACCAGGACCAGCATCAGCAGAGACAGGCCAATAGCGACCAGATCGGCTGTCCAGACTCCGATGCGGCTCTTTGCGGGAATGAGCGCGATCGACATCCCAAGCAGGAAAAGGCAGCTGGCGGTTTGAGCTGCGGATCTTCCTGGAAATGGATCGCCCGTACCCAGATCGCAGGGAAGGAGCGTGTCGAACCCAAGAGAGATGTGGAGGGCGAATTCAATCAGGATGGCCGCGCCAAACAGGGCGACAAGGGCGGCGAGCAACTGGCCGATCTTGTGGCTGCGGCTCGAGTGAAGCGGTTCAAAGAGTTCAAGGCTGATGGCGGCGAGGATGAGGAGGAGTGCGGTTTCAGACCTCATGACATTCCAGCCCATGGGAAGGAGGCTTCCCAACGCCGGAATAAACCATGCGACAAGGATGACGAATGCAAGTACTGCTGCCCCAATCAGGCAGAGGCGTCTCACCGGAGCCAGCTTATCCAGCAATGCCTGGTCGGGGTCGGATTTGATGAAGGCCTGAATCAGGGTGGTCATGGTCGGATTACGGAGGTGAGGAAACTGCAAATCGGGCTCGTATATTCCCGCTCAGATTGCAGTGTAAATCTTCCGGCGGGTCTGCCGAAACCGAGGCATCGACGGTGCCGACGGATCGGGAAAGGGCGTTTTCGGGGAATTCTGGGGTGGCTGGCGAAGCCAGGGGCGCGCGACGCTGATGCACTCTTGAACCGGTCTCATAAGCCGGCATGCCGACTCGCGGAGATCATTCGACCCGCTTTGTTGCGGGTCTCACAGCCGTCCCAATGAGGGCAGCGGTCTTTATGAGACCGGTTGTCGGCTGATACACTCTCGAATGGCCGCGTGTGACATTTGTCCGCGCTCCCTGGTTCAATCCAATGACACCTATCGCTCCTATTTCGACCATCAATGACCTTTTCATGCGGGTAGCCGTGGCGGGCAATCCGCGAGCAGTTTTGTGGCAGGATGAGTTTGGGCTCTGGCAGCCGATTTCGTCCGACCAGATATACCAGCGGGTGCGGAGCCTTGCGGAGGCGTTTCTGACCTGGGGCGCGAAGAAAGGCGACCGCATCGCGCTGATTGGCGAGAACCGCTGGGAGTGGGCCGTAACGGACTTCGCCGTGCTGGCCATCGGCGCCATCGACGTGCCGATCTATCCGACACTGACCGGGGAGCAAGTGGCTGCGCTGGTGCGGGATGCCGGCTGCCGGATTGCGGTGGTCTCGACGCGCCAGCAGTATGACAAGCTGAATGCGGTGCGAGAGCAGACGGAACTGGAGCGGATCCTGATCATGGATTCCGCCGCGGCGCCGGAGGGAGCGACCGCCTTCAGCATGGTGGTGGCCGGCGCGGATGCCCGCGGCACGGAGCATGACCCGGTGTTTGATGCGCTGGTGCGGGCCGTGGAGCCGAAGGACGTGGCCACGCTGATTTACACGTCGGGAACAACTGGTGAGCCGAAGGGTGTTGCGCTCACGCACGGCAACATTGCCGCGAACCAGACTTATGCTTCGGCGGATTTCGATTTCAATTGTTCCGATGCGTGCATCTCGTTTCTGCCCCTCTCGCACATTACCGCGCGCGCGCTGGACTACGTGATGTATTTCCACGGCGCGCAAGTGGCGTATTGCTCGAAGTTCGACAACCTGCCGGTGGCAATGCTCCAGATAAAGCCGACGGTGATTGTGGGTGTGCCGCGGGTGTACGAAAAGATTCGCCAGGCGGTGGAGCACAAGGCTTCCGCGTCGGCGGTGAAGAAGAGAATCCTGCGCTGGGCATTGGGTGTGGGCGCAGCGCACCGCGACACGGTTTACGACGGGCGACGGCCGACGTCGATGGGCTGGAAGCTGGCGAGCAAGCTGGTGTACCAGAAGGTGCGCGAGGCGTTTGGCGGGCGGGTGAGGATTTTTGTGTCGGGCGGCGCGCCGCTGGGAATCGATACGGCGCAATGGTTTGCTTCGGTGGGAATTGCGCTTTGGGAGGGGTATGGGCTGACGGAGACTTCACCGGTGATCTCTCTGAATACGCCGGTCCACCACCGCATGGGCTCGGCAGGTAGTCCGCTGCCAAACGTGGAACTGAAACTGGCGGAAGATGGGGAACTGCTTGTGCGCGGGCCGTCAATATTTGCGGGCTATTGGGAAAAGCCGTCGGCGAATGCGGAGTGCTTCGACGCAGATGGTTGGTTCAGGACCGGAGACATTGCGCATCTGGACGTGGATGGGTTTCTTTTCATCACCGATCGCAAGAAGGAATTGCTGAAGACTTCAGGCGGCAAGCTGGTGGCGCCGCAGCCGATTGAGAACAAGCTCAAGAACAATGTGCTGGTGGCGCAAGCGGCGCTGGTGGGCGACAAGCACAAGTTTGTCTCGGTGCTGATTTCACCGAATTTTGCGGCTTTGGAAGATTGGGCGCGGCATCACGGTGTTGAGGCGAAGTCGCGAGAGGACCTGGTGGCCGACAGCCGCGTGATCGCGCTCTATGGAGAGATTGTGGGCGAGGCGAACGCCGGACTGGCCAACTTTGAAACGCTGAAGCGGTTCCAGGTTGTGGCGGATGAGTGGACGCAGGAGTCGGGCGAGCTGACGCCATCAATGAAGCTGAAGCGTCGCGCGATTAATGCCCGTTACGCGGAGGTGATTGTCGTGCTTTACGCGGACGAAGCAACCTCGCGAGGCGAACAGGGTAGGTAATACCGCGGCCCAGTTCCTTGCCGACGACGGCGCGCTTGGTCCACATGAGATGGAGACCGCGAAAGAACGGCGCGCCCCATGCGCCGACTGCGAGCAAGCTGCCAAAAAGAATGACGGCGTCGATGCTTTCGCGTCCCGCGCTCGACCAGTAGGCGCCGGGTTCGAGGTTGAGCCACAAGGCGAATTCGTCGAGGGTGAGAGCCGCGCCGACGCCGTAGCTGACCGACATAAGGCGGCTGAAGAAGATAGACAGTTCGGTGTGCTTCTGTCCCAGGTCGAGCAGCCAGCCATAACCGACCAGCAGAAGAATCAGAATGCCCCACACCAGGTGATGGATGTGGTGGCCACCGACCATGACCCAGCCAAAGGGGCCTTTCTGGGTGACGATGGAGCCGACGAGAAGGCGGACACCGACGAATGTAAAGAGAAACGAGACAGAAGCAATGAACATGCGACGACGTGGCCGGTCGGGGATGGTGGTGCGGATGAGGAAGCCCAGCCGGGTGAGCTGGAGCAGGACGAGCAGGACGACGATGACCAGGCTGGCAAAGGCCAGCAGCAACAAAGCTCCAGTACCGGGCATACCTTATTGAAACACTTTGTCGAGGACTTCCCAAGAAGGAATTCCACAGGGTGAGCACTTCGACGGGCGTGCGCCTTGTCACGAATTTGCTTTACAGGGAAGGGTTACACTGGATAAGGCGTCGAGGCAGGGTCGTTTTCGTGTCGAGGCGTACACATCAGGTCCGAAAAACTCAGGGAGATGCTCCCGGCCTGGCTCGCACTGAGAATATTTGGGCGGCCCGGCGAAATGAATCAGGAGATTGCACGATGCGAGTTGCTTTATTGACCGGCGGCGGCGACTGCCCCGGATTGAATGCGGTGATCTACGCGGCTGTGAAAAAGGGAATCAACCACTATGGTGATGAGTTCATCGGCTTTTTGAACGGCTGGCGCGGCGTGCTGGACAACAACTTCATCCCGCTCACGCTGGAAAACACGGATGGGATTCAGTTGAAGGGCGGCACGATTCTTCACTCGTCGCGGACCAACGTGAAGAAGATTCCGGGCGGCATCGAGAAGGTACAGGAAGTTCTGAAGATCAACAAGATCGATGCGTTAATTGCGCTGGGCGGCGACGATACGCAGTCGGTGACATTATTCCTGAGCGAGAACGGCGTACCCAGCGTTGGCGTTCCGAAGACCATCGACAACGACATCAGCGGGACGGACCAGACATTTGGCTACGACACGGCAGTGATGATTGCAACCGAGGCGATCGATCGCATTCATACGACAGCGGATTCGCACAATCGCGTGGTGGTGGTGGAAGTGATGGGCCGCGATGCGGGCTGGATTGCATATGCATCCGGAGTGGCAGGCGGAGCGCATGTGATTCTGGTTCCGGAAAAAGAGATCGACATTGACCATGTGTGCGCGCTGCTGAAGTACAACTACGATCACGGCAAGCACTACGGCGTGGTGGTGGTGGCCGAGGGCTGTCATTTGCCCGAGGTTGGGCAGGTGATGGGGTCGGCGCAGGTGGATTCATTTGGTCACGCGCGGCTGTCGGGAATTGCGGAGGCGCTGGCCGAACTGATCGAGAAGAAGACCGGCTTTGAAACGCGATCAGTGAACCTCGGACACACTCAGCGCGGCGGCGTTCCTACGGCGTTTGACCGCGTGTTGGGGCAGCGGTATGGGCTGCATGCGATCGACATGGTGCACGAGAAGAAGTGGGGCCGGATTGCCGTGCTGCATGGTACAGACATTACCGATATCACCATCAAGGAAGCGATTGCGCAGAACCGGCGGCTGGATCAGCGGTTCTTCGACGTGATTGCGGATTTGGAAGCGAAGGTCTAGAACACGCGCGACTCCGGAGTCTGTGAAACGCCATCCTCATCGCGGGGATGGCGTTTTGCTTTGGGGATTGGAGCATTAGGCAAACCGCGGGGGCTGAAGCCCGGGTCAAATCTCGGCGGTTTCGGCACGACTGAAATCGTGCCCTTTCGCATAGGTTCGTCGTGATGTTCTACATTTGGGCTGTGGTTTACCGGCTTTACATCCCGGAGGACTTTGCGCGGCTTTATGCGGTTGAGGAGGCGTGTTTTCAGCCGCCGTTTCGCTTTGCGCGCGGGTATATGCGCCAACTCGTGAACGATTCCGACGCGGCTACGTGGATTGTGGAAGAAGATGGGCGGATGGAGGGATTCGCAATTGTGCAGTGGGGGCGGGAGAAAAGCGAATTCATTGCGTATCTGATGACCATTGAGGTGATGCCGGAGACACGCGGGCGGGGAGTGGGCGCCGAGTTGCTCGCGCGCAGCGAGGAGTCGGCGCGAGCGGCGGGGGCTGCGCGCATCTGGCTGCATGTGGATGAAGAGAACGCCGGCGCGATCAGGCTCTATCGAAAATGGGGATATGTGTTCGAGGGCCGGCATGAGAATTATTACCCGCGCGGGCGTGCGGCGCTGATTGGGGTGAAGGCTCTGGGCTACCCGTTTTGAGTGAGCTGGCTCACTGGGTGGATCGGCTGGAACGCGTACGATAGAAGGAACCATCATGTCGATCAGCAATCCGAATCTCCCCAAATCCATTCTGGCTTTCAGGGCGTACAACTCGCAGATGTTTTTGCACGATGTCCTGGCCGGGCTTACGGTGGGCCTGGTCGCCCTGCCGCTGGCAATGGCATTCGGCATCGCATCTGGAGTGACGCCGCAGGCCGGTCTTTATACAGCAGTTGTGGCGGGGTTCCTGATCTCCGCGCTGGGCGGTTCGCGCACCCAGATTGGTGGGCCAACCGGGGCGTTCGTGGTGATCGTGGCGGGAATCGTGGCGCGGTTCGGGATGAGCGGACTGGCCATGGTTACGCTGATGGCGGGGATCGTGCTGCTGGGGATGGGCCTGACCGGGCTGGGCGCGGCGGTGCGCTTCATTCCACGGATGGTGGTAATCGGGTTTACCAACGGCATTGCCATCCTGATTGCCTCCACGCAGATCAAGGACTTTTTCGGATTGCGTACGGGCGCTGTGCCGAGCGAGTTTTTGCCCCGGATGAAGCTGCTGGCGGCCCACGCGGCGAGCTTGAACCTGGCGGCGTTGGGGCTGGGGGTGGGGACGCTGGCGATCCTGCTGATTCTGCCTCGGGTGACGAAGCGGGTTCCGGCGTCGATTGTGGCGCTGCTGGTGTGTACCGGGGTGAGCGTGGCGTTCCATCTGCCGGTGGAGACAATTGGGAGCAAGTTTGGCGGGATTCCGAGCGGCTTTCCGCCGTTTGCATTTCCGGCTTTTCACTCTGAGCACATTTTGCCGCTGATTCCTTCGGCATTTACGGTGGCCCTGCTGGCGGCGCTGGAGAGCATGCTGTCGGCGGTTGTGGCGGATGGGATGACGGGCGACCGCCACAACTCGAATGTGGAACTGGCGGCGCAGGGGATCGCGAACATTGTTTCGCCGCTGTTTGGCGGGATTCCGGCGACGGGGGCGATAGCCCGGACGGCAACGAATATTCGCGCGGGCGCACGGTCGCCGGTGGCGGGCATGGTGGCATCGGTTACGTTGCTGCTCATTCTGCTGGTGGCGGCGCCGCTGGCGAGTTACATTCCGCTGTGCACGCTGGCGGCGGTGTTGTTTGTTGTTGCCTACAACATGGGCGAGTGGCAGGAGATCGGCGGGATTCTGGAACTGGATCTGACGGCGATCTCGGTCTGGCTGGTGACGTTTGGGCTCACGGTGTTTGCCGACCTGACGGTTGCGGTAGGGGTTGGAATTTCCCTGGCGGCGCTGCTTTACATTCGCCGGGTCGCGGACACGACGACGGTTTCGCCGGTGACGGACGAGTACATTCGCGACGGTGCGCCGCACGTGCTGCAAGGGCGGATTGTGCCGCAGTATGTTTCACTGCTGCGGATTCATGGGCCGTTTCTGTTCGGGACTACGGAGAAGCTGGTTGAGGCTACGGTGAACATCGAGGCGTTTGAGCCGGTTGTGATTCTGCGGCTGCGGAACATGACGGCGATCGACGCTACGGGGATTCACGCGATTGAGACGTTTGCAAGGCGGCTGCGCACCTCGGGCCGGACGCTGCTGCTGTGCGGCGCGATGGAGCAGCCGTCCAAGCTGTTGCGCGGGACGCGGTTTCTGGATACTGTGGGGCGCGAGAATATTATGCCCAATATTCAGTCGGCGCTGGATAGGGCTAAAGAGGTGCATGCGGCGGAGCATGCGATGGCTAGCTGAGATTTTTGCGCAGCCGCTTGGGCTCGCGTTCGGCGCGAGGACTTACTTTTTCCGTGCGAAGTGGCGTTCGAACAATTCACGTGACAGGCGCTCGCCCTCTTCGGTCAGCACGACAGACTTGGCGTTGCTCTTCGGATCGGAGATATACCCCTTGGCGTGCAACCGATCCATGGCGTCCCAGTCGTGACCTTTCCAGGCGCGGCCATCGCCCGCAGGCGTCAGCCACAGCAGTGCCAGCACCATTTCGTCCACTTTGTTCCGGTCGTAGTCCATTTCAAGGTCTCCGGTTGAGGACATGCTACCACCGGCCTTTCGTCAAGCGAGCATCCTTCATCCCAGGTCCGAGAATCCGGACCCTGGGGCGCCCATCCGCGGGCGGGCGTGGAAGCAGCAGAAGGAGCTGCCGCGCATGGCGGGCGACTGGCAGTGGAGTCCGCCGGGCACGATGGGACGGCATAGGTTAACCATTGTGATACTCCCCCCTGCCCCCCCGTCTCTGCAACGAAGTGCCTTATTTTTCAACGGAATAGGGCATGGGCCTGGCTGTAAGCCGATGATTTCAATGGAGTTCTTTGCAGATATTAGACAACAAAGGGGTTAGGGTCATTTTCCAGGCGCCGCCGAGTTGTGAAGATCCCTATGAATTGATTGTGCGCCAAAAGGTGGAAATTATCGGCAAATTGTCCGCGGATTATTTTGGGGCCCGAATCATGCGGTCCCTCCAGGGCGGCGGTGTCGGTGGGGGCCGGGTTGCACGGGTTCCACCTGTGGCTGTTTTCATCCGGTCCCTTCGGGACGAGCGGGCCAGGCTCCTTCGAAAATGCTGGCGATGGTGGACGTCCGCGGTACAGCGGGTCTGGAGACCCGCGCAACTTTGCTTACTTGCTGGGCTCGGGTAGAACTTCAATGGCATTAATGAGTGGATAGTTGATGACGGGCGAGAAATTGAGTTCTATCTTCCCCAGGGCAGTCGCCTGAACATTGTCAAATGTCTTCACGACGGGGCTTGAGCCGGCTTCGTTGAAGATGTCGAAGTTCTTGAGTAGAGCAACGCCGTTGCACCAAACGTCGAAGACCCGGCTACCAGGTCCTCCAATGCCGACGTTCTCTTTGCCAAACCATGGTTCCTGGAAATATAGCCTTACACGGTACTTTTCGAGAGGAACAACCGGAAAGATATACCTGAAGTTCCCAACTCGATGGGAACTGTACAGACCTGTCTGTTCGCCTTTAGCCTCTTTTGCGGGTTGTCCGGGGCGGCCACCGACAACGTAACGGTCGGGGAGCCAGACATTCCCCGCAGGATCCTTGTAGAGCTTCGGTCCAGCAACAATTCTGATGGGCAACAACGCCTCGGAAGGAGCGGGAAGGATCTCCACAGCTTTCATCGCGGAAATTTCGCTGACGAAGTCGATGTGAATGGCGCCATCGTTTTCGGGGCGAACTCCGCGCAGGACCTTGGTATCGGCGATGTAATCGCCACCAGCATCGTCCACAACATCCAGGGAGATGTTGTCGCCCCCATTCACAGAAAACACAGACCGGTTTTTGGCCTCGGGCAGGTCGGAAACCTCCGCAAAAAGCAGATGCACTTCATAGATTCCAGGATCCACGGGAAAGACGCAATGAGCGTGGCCGCGAAGCCCGCCAAGAAAAATGGCCGGGTCTTCGGTGCCCGCAATCCTCTGGCTTGGTTCGGAAAGGCTGTCGCCGCCGGTGCAGTAGTTTCCTGACGTCCAGGTATTTCCGGCGCGATCGATGTAGGTCTCGCGGCCCTTACCCAATAAGACGCGTACGGGGTGTCCCATCGGCACACGGCTTGTCTTAAGGTTTGGAGTTCCGCTTAAGGCGGAATGTGCTCTGGTATGCATCACCTCAAACAGAACTCCTCCGAGCAGGGCAAGGAACGCCAGCCCAAACACCGGTATCAGCCACTTCTGGCGCCCGGCGCCAGGCTTAACGGCGGTGTCCTCGGACGATGAAGAACCTTGGATTGCGTCTCCAGCGCCGGAGGAGGGCAACATGGCAATCTCTTCTTCTTTGTGGACGAAGGAGGGTGCATACTGCCCTGGTGGAATATGAACTTGTACGGAGCGTGAGGCGCCGGGGCCCGCGTAGATTTCCTGCAGGCGTTTTCGCAATTGATGGGCGGTTACTCGGACGATTGTGTCGACCTGGGGATTGAAATCGTCTCTGCGTCCGAGTGCTTCAACGGCGAGCGAGTGCTCGGTGATCTGGCTGGCCTGACCCTCGAAATGCTTCTCACAGATGAACTTAAGCACCTGGGCGAGGTTGTGAGAGCGGCCCAGCACTCCGGAATTCATTAACCAATCGAATTCTTGATGCTCTCGCTCACTGGCGTTGAGGTCAGGTGCCATGGATCAGGCGACTCCGCGTCTGTTTCGAGGTGATTTTACACGAACGTCTCAACGCTGACACTCCCAGGATCCCGGAGCTCCCCTCATTCACAGGCCTTAATTCTTTCCCTACATATGCTTAACGCGAATCATTAACAACGTTAACGCGGCGGACAGGCGCGTCTCCCGAA
>PMWR01000217.1:0-434 GCA_003166055.1 Acidobacteriaceae bacterium | reverse complement strand
CTGTCGCTTCATTTGGCAGGTATCGCACTGCTGCTTGGGCTGGCATTGTTGCCCGCTGGGGCGCAGCAAACTACCGGATCCATTGTTGGTACCGTGAAGGATCAACAGGGCGCGGTGATAAACACATCCATTGTGAAGGCGACCAACGTGGATACCGGATTCTCGCGCTCTGCGTCGGCAAACGGCTATGGGGAGTACCGCATCGACTACCTTCCCGTGGGCAAGTACATCGTCGAGGCGACGGCTCCCACCTTTGAACGCTTCGTGCAGGAGAATCTCGCCCTCGACGTGGACCAGACGCTGACGGTTGAAATCAAACTCACCATCGGCGCGCAGACGCAGACCGTCACGGTCACCGAGGCTCCCCCGCAGGTCAACACGAGCGACGCGGTATTGGGCCGGACCATTGAGCCGGACGAGATCATCGGCCTGCC
>PMWR01000067.1 GCA_003166055.1 Acidobacteriaceae bacterium | reverse complement strand
TAGTACTACAGTTGTAATTGGCTTAATTGCAGGAGGGCCGGCAAATGCCCGGGCCTAAAGGCCGCGTTAGTCTGCTCTCTTTCATGGGGTTAAAACCCCATGCTTCCTCCGGAATCTCCGAAGTACAACTGTAGTACTAGATCCATTTCATCCTCAGCAGCCAAAGCTTGACGCCTTGTGTAAGGCCTGTGTAGGCAAGGAGCGTCAGCAGGAGGATCGGCCAATACATTGCGGGCAGGTGAGTGAGGCCCAGCGAAGAACCAAACGGAGAATACGGCAGCCACGCTCCGAAGGCCATGATGGTGAATGTAGTGATCAGCAACGGCCAACTTGCACGGCTCTGGAAGAATGGAATCTTATTCGTGCGAATGATATGAATGATGAGAGTCTGGGTCATGATGGATTCAACGAACCAGCCCGTCTGAAAGAGCGGGGCGCGGGATGGATCCCAGCACTTGAATAGATAGAGCATGACAAAGAAAGTCGTGTAGTCGAAGATCGAGCTGATGGGGCCGATGCAGAGGATAAACCGCCTGATCTCTCCGATATTCCAGGGCCGCGGACGCGCGACCTGTTCGTCGTCCACAGCATCGTTGGGGATCGGGACCTGAGAGAAGTCGTAGAGCATGTTGTTGGTCAAGATTTGGATAGGGGCCATGGGAAGGAACGGCAGAAAGGCACTGGCCCCCAACACGCTGAACATGTTTCCAAAGTTGGAGCTGGCTCCCATGCGGATGTACTTGATGATGTTAGCGAAGACCTTTCGTCCCTCGATGACGCCGCCTTCGAGCACCATCAGATCCTTCTGCAGCAGAATCAGATCGGCCGATTCTTTTGCGATGTCGGCCGCAGTATCCACCGAAATGCCAATGTCCGCGGCACGCAATGCGGGAGCATCGTTGATGCCATCGCCCAGGAATCCCACAACGTGACCTTTGCCGCGCAGGACACGAACGATTCGTTGCTTGTGCGCGGGAGAGAGGCGGGCGAAGAGTGTTGTCTTCTCTGCCGCCTCGGCCAATTCGGAGTCGGACATTTTCTCGACTTCATCGCCTAACAGCATCGGGTCGGCGAGAAGTCCGACGTCACGGCACACTTTGCGGCTAATCAGGTCGTTGTCGCCGGTAAGTATATTTACGGCTACACCATGTTTGTGCAGCGCTTCAATTGCGGTTGCAGCGGTGGGCTTGGGCGGATCGAGGAATGCGACATATCCCTTCAGCACAAGATCGTGTTCATCTTCTTTCGCACAGGACGTCTTTCCGGGCAACTCCTTTACCGCAACAGCCAAAACCCGGAATCCATCGTTGCTCAGATTTGCGTACTCGTCCTTCAATCCTTTCATCAGTGTGGGGTCCATGGGTGACAACTTCCCATCAAGCTCAAATCGAGAGCATTGATGGAAGATCTCTTCCGGAGCGCCCTTGGTCAGGAGGATGGCGTTGCCCTCAGGATTCTGGACAAGTACGGACATCATGCGCCGCGTAAAGTCGAACGGGATCTCGTCGAGTTTCCTGTACTTCTGAATCAGGGCTTGCTCGTGGAAATCGGAGCTATTCAGGATCGCTGTATCGAGCAGGTTCTTCAGACCGGTCTGAAAATGGCTGATGAGGTACCCATCCCGGAGCACTTCATCCGTTTCCTGGCCGGCGACATTGCAATGCCGTTGCAGGACAACCCGATCTTCGGTGAGCGTGCCGGTCTTATCGGTGCAGAGNNACGTCCATTCCGCCGAAGTTCTGAATAGCGTTGAGACGCTTTACGATCACTTTCTTGCGGCTCATGGCGAGCGCGCCCTTGGCGAGGCAGACGGAGACAATCATGGGCAGCATCTCCGGGGTCAGGCCAACAGCGACGGCCATCGCGAAGAAGAATGCTCCCCTCCAATCGTGCTTGGTAAATCCATTGATGAAGAAGACCAGGGGCACCATGACCGCCATGAGCTGAATCATGAGCCATGTGAAACGGCTCAGGCCCTGGTCAAAGCTTGTTGGCGATCCTTCCTGCGTGATGGAACTCGCCATGGTGCCGAGATAGGTATTAACTCCCGTAACGACGACGACCGCGGTCGCTGTGCCGCTTTGAACGCTGGTACCCATGAAGCATATGTTCTTGAGTTCGACAGGAGAACTTGCGGCGTGTGGGTCGGCATCGTGAAACTTCTCGACCGGGAGCGACTCTCCGGTCAGCGTACCCTGGCTCACGAACAGATCCTTCGCGGACAGAATCCGCACATCGCCTGGGATCATGTCTCCAGCCGATAAATTGATGATGTCTCCGGGAACGAGATCGCGAAGGGGAATCTCCTGGGGCTTGCCATCGCGGACCACGGTGGCGGTTACGTGGATCATCGCCTTGAGCTTCGCCGCGGCGGCGCCGGCACGAGCTTCCTGCAGGAATCGGAGCGAGACGCTCAGCACGATCATGCCCGCCATGACGCTTCCGGCGCGCGGATCGCCCGTAGCAAAGGAGATCGACGATAGAACCGCCAGCAAAATGACAAGAGGGTTTCGAAGGATGACCAGGAGACTGATAAACCAGCCGCGCTGCCGCTCTTGCGCAACCTCATTCGGCCCCACCGTGCGCGCTCTGGAGTCGGCCTCGCTTTGTGTGAGGCCTGTGGAAGTCGTGTGCAAGGATCGAAGCAGGTCATCCCCGTCTTTCCCCGCCGCATCGAGGACAGCAGGGGAGACGCGAATGTTATGTTGCTTTGCCTTAGGGGGGATTTGAGAGTTATCCGGGGCGGGAGGAGTTGCCGTAGCGCTGAGAGCGCCGGAGGTCACCTTTGCTTCAGCATTCTCGACGGTGTGATTCGAATCGAGTGTCCCCATCCTCTTAGATCCCTTCCCGGATCAGGCTCTGAACTCCGAGCTGAGATACAAGATGGCGCCGACGAAACCTGCCGGGATCGCAGTCGACAGGATGACCGCATAGTCCAACCCAGGTTATTCGCTCCGTTGTTGCAAGTTTTCCCGTTTCATCATCCAGACGATCGCCGCTCCAGCAGCGATGCCAGCCGCAAATGTCAATGCGGTAGTTTCGAGCGGGTGCCGCTGCAAGCGCCTCTTTGTGTTGTAAAGAAGTTCCGTAGCGGCGTCGGCGCCATCTCTGGCCGCGCGGCGAGCTGCGATGACACTGTCTTCAAGCGCGCCGGCAACAGCGGATGCCGCACGGGTAGCCTTGTGCGTTGTATCGTCAATCTGTTGGCCTATGTGTTCGAATACCGATTGCTCCATTGGATGTTAACCTCTCTCTTCCTTGAGTTCGATCATGATTTGTCTATTCTTCGAGGGCTGTTTCAATCTTACCGGCCGACTCTTGAATCTTTTCAGCAGTCTTCTGAGTTCCGTCATTTTCTGAACTGAGAGACGGCAGTATTTGCGTTGAGCTCCTCACTTGCATGCGCGATCCATTCCCCAAATTCATCGAGCATTGCAGGGATCTGGATCGGTCTCTGCGATGTCTGTGACACAAGTCTTCCGTAGGCATCATCCTAGAATCGCGGCCTCCGTGTATGGTCACAATGGACCGCCGTTTCCACTGCGCGCAATGGAGCAAGCAATTGAAAACAACCCAAGATAGTAGATCCTCCGCGAGTTTCATCTTTCTTGTTTTGGGTGAGGCCGATGGCCAGAGGTTCATTGAGCGTGGCTCGAGTTTTCATTCAGGAAGTTGAATTCCGGAGGCGATTGTGAGCATTACTGCACAGTATCAGGAGCGGGCACTCCGGTAGCGTTGGACCAAAGAGGCATCCTCAAACAACTCCGCGCTGTAAAGAGTTTCCAGCATCCCTCCTAAACTCCTGATATCACACCCCCGCACTCTTGCCCTTCTTTAATGCCTCTGGAGCGGGTTCGCCTGAAGGCGGACCCATTTCTCTTGGTGGCCGTGGCTTTGGTGTTGTTGTCGCGGGAAGGGCGAGAGTGCTTATGCCTCGCGAATCTTCGACCCAAATTCAACTGGATGGGACCGTACGGTTAAAATGGCTGCGCCTATGGGAGGCCTGACTCAGTCAAGCCTTCCATACTTCATCGCCCTTCGCCGGGTGCCGCAACAGGTGTGGATGCGCCGCTCTTTCATTGGGAACTGTTCAAGGACGGAATTGCACCAAGACAAGCAGGAGTCTCAATCACCACTTCAATGAAAGGCCCTTGCAGCGCGGGTCTTCCATCTCGATTGCAACGCTGCTGCACCTGCTATCCTCTACCTCGACATCCACTCCGCGGTGCAGGCTTTTATACCTGGGGTCCCGCGTCACAATCAGTGCGCTGTCGAGCAGACTCTTGCAACGAAAGTCTTCGACCTCCATTGCCACCATTCTGCATCGATGCTCTTCCATACTCTTGTCCTGGCCTTTCCGCCGGTGGTTGCGCCCGGTAACCTCAAACACGAGCTGAAATGCAGTTAACACGGTCTGTGGGATTCGATCTGCTCAATAGTGGACACTTCGCGGGTCTCGGGTTCAATCCGACATTGATCTACCTCACCGATGGGCACTGCCGATTTCCGATTCGTTTTCAGTCGGGAGATGAGGTTTCGCGCCGCTTCGCGCGCATACGTCATTGAGATGAGGGCCCACTTCCAACTGCGGTCTTGCGGTCATCGGCCTTTTCCGCGAGCAAGAATGTACATCCATCCCAACTGAGCTGGAGTAAGGTGAGGCGATGAGAATTTCATTTTTCAGCCGCATTCGTACATACGGAGCAATCGTGTGGGATCTGTTTCTTTCAACTGTCGGGTGTTTTGTATTGAGGCGTTGCTTCCGCCTAGTCGCAGAGGGAAGAGACGGCCCAGAGACGGGGGCGACCGGTGTCGCCATTGGCCAGGCTCGCGATCCACTTGCGTATGCGGGCGCCGCACTCATTCTCCTGGCCCTTGCTGCGAACGAACAGCCGGGACTGATTCGTGCGGCTTCTGAAACTCATTCCTGAAACGGCGCAGAAGCCATCCGGGACCCATAGGTCCTTCATCATGGGCCGGCTTTCACTGCAAAGGAGCGGGTACCCAGGCAGGCGTCTGGACACGTCCTCAGGCACAAAGCGTCGGCATGGAGCGGTCAGAAGAGACTGCCGATTTGTTGGCAACGCGAGGTGCGTGAGAGACGTGCTCAGGAAGGTGATCGAGGAGGACTGTTTTGAGGAGCGATTTGTGAACCTGGATGCGGCCGTTGTAGTCAATGAACCCGAGTTTGCGAAAGCGGTTCANNCGGTTCATGAAGAAGCTGACGCGTGAGCGGGTGGTGCCGACCATCTCTGCCAGGGCCTCCTGAGTTATGGGAGGAATGAACTTCGCCGGATCTCCAAGCTCACCGTATTCGGCCATCGAAAGGAGGAGCCTTGCCAGGCGCTTTTCGCTGGAGTTGAAGAGCTGATCGACAAGATCCGCCTGGGTCCGAATGCTGCGAGCCAAGAGGCGCGACAAGAACAGATCGGAGAGTGCGTGCTCATCATGCATCACCCGGATCATCTCACTTCGAGCGATCTTCATCGCATACGACGGCGTGATTGCAGTGACTGTGGCCGATCGGTGTCTGGCCGTTCCGGCAAGCGAATCCTCCCCAATAAAGTCGCCGGCGAAGAGGAGTGCAATCGCGGCTTCCTTACCGGTGGCCGAAACAACAGTGACTTTCAATCGGCCGCTCTGGAGATAGAAGACAGAATCGGCCGAGTCCCCCTGGGAGAACAAGGCGCCTTTTGGATCGCAGTGGACAATTCTTCTGCCTGCCCCGGCGCATGAAAGAAAGTGAGCAAGGTCGAATCTCGGTTTTCCGTCGATCGAGAAAATCTCGGTGTGAGTCATCGTGATCGCCTCTTTCTGGACTGCACCTGCCCTTGATTAGACCAAGGGGAATCCGCCGCTGTGTGAAGGTGGCATGAAAACGTGAACGCCAAGCATGGATTCAGCGCTCGGCACCGCAATCTCAGCGATGTGCGGCCACATCAGCCATATCGCCGTACAGGATTTCCCGCACTGCCCGCGCTCCCGGCGTCTTCGCCAAGATCTCTTCAATGCCCGTCAGGAGCGCGCTTGCGTCGTCCTGGAGGGTCCCATCCCCGAACGAATTGCTGCCACCGGAGGAGTTCGGAATGCAAACCACGGGCGTGTGTGAGCCGGCAGTTCGAATGAGGCTGGTGAGTCTCTCCTTATGTTCGGTAGAAATGGAGCGGCCCAGCAGCACCAGATCGAAATCGCCGACCTTGAACTGCTCGATCGCGTCTCGGATCGAACCTGCCGATATAACGACATATCCAGCGGATCTCAAATCCGAACCTTGCGAGGTCAGTCGCCATGAATCGAGGCCAACTGCGAGGACGACTGTGATATGCATAGCCACCTCCAAACCTGGCTCAAGTAGAGTTCTCCCCCACGGGCGTGATTAGCCGCGATTGCCTTTACCTTGAGTGATTTCTGGCCGTCTTGCTCGCGGACATTGACCGTCCCCAGGACTCTTGCGGACGCACCGCGATCGACGCAAGTCTGGGAGGGTAAGAGCGTGTCTTTCACTGAGAGCCCCAGCACTCGCAAACGAGGACTCGAGCGACTTGAATGCTCTTTGCCGGAGCGTCCCGCAACGCTAACAGCACCATATTCCAAGACTCGCCGGGGGCGTGTCTGTTCAGAATTGCTCACAATTTGAGGATTGCGAAAGAATTTACGTCCTGGAGTCGCTCAGGCGTTAACAACACGCTGATCGGCATCTCCCGCACTAGCCTGGATGGCAAACCTCATGTGAACCTGTTTCGCGCGATCGACACGAGCCCGCAGGAAAGCGGCCATATAGGACTGCGCTACCCGGCTCCAGATCATAGGCCGAGCATAGAGGTAGGCACGTTCGCGCATTGCCTGGCGCGCCTCATCGTTGGCCAGGAGTGCGATTGTTGCTGTTGCGATAGCGGCTGGGTTTTCAAAAGGCACAAGCACTCCGCGTCCCTGGTCCAGCAACTCCGCAGCGTGCCAGTATGGAGTGGAGATAATGGCCTTCCCAACGCCCATGGCATACGCCAGGGTTCCNNAGGGTTCCCGATACAGCTTGCGCTTCATGACAGTAGGGCGTGATGTAAATGTCGGCCAAGCCGACCAGCGCAGCCATCTCTTCAGGACTGACAAACCGGTTGATGAACAGGACCTGCCGCTCCACTCCAAGCTTCTTTGCCAAGGCCTGTAACTCGAGCCTGTAGCGATCCCCTTCACGGGCCCGGACGTGCGGGTGAGTGGCGCCTGCAATCATGTAGACCGCATTGCTGTGACTGGCCAGGATGCGCGGCATGGCCTGGATTACGCTTTCGAACCCTTTGTTTTGAGAAAGCAGCCCAAACGTGAGAAGGACACTCTTTCCCTGGCAAGAGAAGCGATTCTTATACAGGTCCGGCTTCTCAAAAGGCAGGTCGGGAATGCCATGAGGAATCAGGTCTATTTTCTCGGCCGGAACGCTGAACACCTCCTGCAAAACGTGCGAGGAATATTGGCTCATCACGATAAGGCGTTCGGAGCGTACGGCAATCCTGTGCATCACAGCGCGTTGATCCAGATTCGGCTCACGAAGCACCGTATGCAGAGTTGAGATTACCGGCATCTGAAGATTCTTCAGCAACTCCATGATGTGATTTCCGGATTTGCCCCCGAAGATTCCATATTCATGCTGCAAGCACACCAGATCGACGTTGCTCGCATTCAAAAAGCCGGCGGCCGCTCTGTAGGACGCGAGATCGCCTTCGCCGATCTCAAATCGCACCCGCTCGGGGTATAGGTAGGATGATTGCCCGTCGTTGACCGCAACGACCGTTAGTTGGGCGGCTCCGTATTCGGCAGCGATCGCGTTACATAAATCTGTCGTGAAAGTCGCAATTCCACACTGCCTCGGAAGGTGGTTCCCAACCACCGCTATCCTGATCGGGCGTTGTGCGCGAGGCGCCAACTGAAGAGAGGAAGCTGAATCGACCCCGAATATCCTGTGCCGGCTGTCGGGGTAGATGAGACGGTTTGATTGCGGATTGAAAGTGCTACTCGGAGCGGCCATTTCGCGGGTCTCCCATGATCGTCGGGCGGTGATTGAAAGCAATCTAAGCCCTTATAGGGGCGTGGATTTGCTTCGCGATCTCAAGGGATTTCTCAGAAGCTGCCATTGAATAGTCCTGAGCCCTTGAACTCAGCTCTTCCGCGGCTTCGTGATCGCCTCGGTGGTGCGCGGCCGCAGCGGCAGTGTGAGCGTGGGCTGCGTAGATATGCAGGTCCGCCGCGGTGTCATATTCGCTCTGGGGCATTGTGTTCACCATCTTCAGGAAGCGTTGTGTCTCTTACATCTGCAGTTTTCCACTTTGCATTTGAAGACGCTGAGCAATCGTATACATCCCTGCCGAGCTGACCTTGCGTCCAAAACGACAATGCGGATGGAGGATAAGAAGAGGGCCCAGAGGGGAATCGCAGAGCCCCAATGCGTTTTAGAATTCGCCGCACTGTACTCGCGAAACATGTTCAATTCTGTACAGCCAAATCATGGCTGCCAGCCGTAGAGTCGCCTCACTCGGTGTCGCGTTGCCGCGAACCTATCAGCAGCCGGTCGGTTGGAAGGCAACTCGTGATTGGAGGTGTTGGCAGCAGGCTCGCGCTATCCGGTGAAGACATTTCGTAACTCACTGGCACCAGGCGAGAAACGATGAACCGCACACTATGGGAGTTAGGCTATGTACTACTATTTTGGGGGAATGCATTGGATTTGGTGGGTCTTCTGGATACTCCTTTGGATGGTGTTCTTTTCGTTCATGACGCCCGTGCGCCGAACTACATACAGGGAAATGCAATCGCCTCTGCAACTCCTGAAAAGGAGATATGCCGCCGGAGAGATCACCAGCGAGGAGTACGAGGAACGGCGGGCCAAGCTGCTGCGGGATGCAAATGTGAAGTAGGGGTGTCTCCCTGGATTCAGCCAGCCACAGCCAAAAGAGACTTAGGAATCGTTGCGTTTATCGGGCAAGGTTCCGTGGGCCGTGGATCCGCGCAGCATTGTGGCAGATCACGCCGCCAGCAACCGCAGCACATGGTTAACAATCATCAGATCCTCGGCGGGAGGAATGAGGCGTACGATCACTGCGAAGTGTTCCGCCGAAAGCGCCGCCGGGCCATGAACGTTGTTGCGCGCCGCGTCGAGCGTGATGCCCAGCTTGCCAAGTCCCGCACAGATCTCCTCACGGGATGCGATGTCATTTTCGCCGATGGCGCCGGTGAAGGCCAGCATGTCCGGGCCGCCTAACTCGGCCACGTAACCGCCGATCCACTTGGCGATGGTCCAGGTAAACTTCTCTACGGCAAGCCGCGCCTTCGCGGGGCCGTGCTCGATGGCGTCGCGCACGGCCGCTGGAGAGTTTGCTCACATGGTTGGCACTGCTTCAGTTTCCGATCTGAACCGAACATTCCGATTCAGATCGGCATGGGATCGCCGGCGCGACTCCGTAAGAATGCACATCGATGCCGCTTGTTCTAGGTGTTGTACTCGCGCAGTTCGTGAATCAGGCGCCTGGCAGAATCCGGAACCGGGACATTGCCGTCCAATATGTCGTGCCTGTTCACATTGTCTCCGTACGCTGCTTTATCGCCACTCTTGTCAGCCTGAACGACGGCGCCGTCAAGGCTTACTCCGGCAAAAATGCCCTTGCTGCGCGAATACGACAAGATCTCCGCGTTCAGCTTCAGGTCCGTTGAGGCCGCAGCCTTCCGCCCGACAGGCCCTGCAGCCACTGAGGCGTCAGCTCCCAATTTGAACTTGTCGCTGAGAAGGCTATGCAATGCGTGCTCGTTCATAAAGAGCATGACGAGGTCCGTTGAAGAGCCCCCGATCTGGTATCCCACGCTCCCACCGTCGATGGCGATGAACATCGGAGCGCTCCAACCGTTCGAGGTACGGCAGGTTGCCACTCCGCGACCGTAGTTACCCCCAAAAATGAAGGCAAACTTCACATCCCCTGGGATGATGGCAATACACTTTGCCGATTGCAGCAGGTCATGTGGAATGCCCTGATCCGGCGTATCCATAATCTCCTTGAAGACCTGGGCAGCCTTGCGGGTTCGGGTGGTATCGTCCTCGCGGTCGGAAGCGATCGCGACTTGAGCCGCAAACAGAACAAGTGTTGAGAAGATCAGAACGCGTTTCAGCATAGAATCCTCCTCTTTCGATGTAGAGATTGAGTTTGAGCTGGTCCGATTCGCAACATGCCTGCAAGAACTCCTCGGCGCGATTGCCGAATGGGTTGCAGCGCATATGTACCGTGCGCCGACGTCCAGGCGAAGCTGACCTGGAGACTAAAAGCCGATTGCGCGCACTTCTGTTGCCGGTCAAGAGCCAGGAAACAAGGCGGTCTTCATCCAAGCCCAATCTCGTTACAACGGAATCCTAGGCAGCGGGCGAGGTCAGAATCTGTTCACAATTGACCGGACTCCCCGTCGCGTTCTCTTGGATAGTACTCATGGCAGCCCTGCGATACCTGCCACGTCTGGGCGTGCTGAGGAGTGGACTATGAACGCAACAGCCGTAGAGAGAATTAAACAGCCGGAGACTGAGCCATCCGACGACGTACACCGGATTCTTCCACCATCTACCGTGTTTCTCGTAAAGTGGGGTTTCTTTGCGCTGGTTGGGATTGGCATCGTCCTTTCGGTTGTTCTGGGCCTTGTCCAAAAGTGGCTCTGGATGCGGCAACTCGACTATGTTGGCATATTCTGGACGATTCTCTCGGTCAAGTGGGGAATCTTCGGCGTCACCTTGATCATTTCAGTTCTGTATCTATGGCTTAATCTTCGCTTTGCGGCAAAGAATATCGACCTGGTGGATGGAGAAAGCTTCTTCAACAAGGCCTTCAAACATCCTGTAGACGCCAGCAGGACAATCAACGTCGTCGTTAGCCCGCAACTGCTGGTATTTGCGATCGATTTCGCAATTGTGGTTCTCTCGCTGATCTTTGCGATGAGCGTATCGAGCCAATGGGACACATACCTCCGCTTTCGCTACGGCGGGTCGTTCGGAGTTGCGGACCCGCTCTTCGGCATCGACCTGGGGTTTTACGTTTTCCGCCTTCCATTCTATGAATTGGTCCAGGGAAGCATTACTGTGCTAACCGTGTCGGCGCTCGCGATTCTCACCTTTTGTTCGATTTTCGGAGTTAGCCAGTCGAAGTCCAGCGGAAAGATCACAGTGCCCGACGGCGCCCGCAAACACTTTATGGTGCTTCTTTTCATCCTCGTGGCCAACTTAGGTTGGGGTTTCGTTCTGGACCACTATGAACTGGTCTATTCGACCCTCGGCGTGGTCCATGGAGCCGGCTATGCGGCAGCGCACGTCACGAGAGTCGCGCTCTGGGTTATGACCGGCGCTTCGGCGCTGGCGTGCGTACTCCTGGCGATTAGCTTCTTCCGCGCGCGCACCAAG
>PMWR01000104.1 GCA_003166055.1 Acidobacteriaceae bacterium | reverse complement strand
GCGGGCACGGATCGCAGGAAGCAGTTCACGGTGGCGTCGGCTACCTCGTCCAATGTCGGCTCGCTGGCGCAGGACATTCCCGGAAGCACCATGTTGGGTTTCAGCACCATGCCTTCCAGCATGACGCGCTGCGCAGACAACTCAACAAATACTGTGCGCAGCACTTCGTCGGTGACCTCGCAACACTCTTCCAACGTATGCTCTCCATCCATGATGACCTCAGGTTCGACAACAGGGACAAGACCCCCCTCTTGGCACAGTGCCGCATAGCGAGCTAGAGCATGGGCATTCGCTTCAATGCAGCCCCAACTCGGAAGCCCACGGCCGATGGCAATCACAGCGCGCCACTTGGCAAAGCGCGCGCCCATTTGAAAATACTCTTGAAGTCGATCGCGCAATCCGTCCAGGCCTTCGGTGACCTTCTCGCCCGGATGGCCAGCCAGTTCCTTGGCGCCGGTGTCCACTTTGATGCCGGGAATGATACCCGCCTCAATGAGGATTTTGACAAAGGGCGTTCCGTCGTTCCTCTCCTGGCGAATGGTTTCGTCGTAGAGGATTGCGCCACCTATCGACTCACCGAGCCCTGGAGTGGTCACAATTAATTCGCGGTAAGCTCTTCGAGCTTCCACGGTCTGCGGAATCCCCAGGCTGGCAAACCGTTTGTTGCAGGTCGGAGTGCTCTCATCCATCGCAAGCAGACCCTTGTGATCGGCAAAGAGCAACTTTGCGGTATCTTTCAGCAATTGCAAATTCATTTGGACCTGCTCGCTTCCTGTTTCCGTTCAGGAGAGCTGAGTCTGCCCGATCATCGGCATTTCGCCTCGAGCGCCCAGTCTATTGTTGCGGATTAGCTAAGATCTGTTTGAGTGCGTTGATTGCTTTCTGCGCCTCCGCAAGCTGGGCCTCAGCTTGATCCCGCGCCGCCTTCGACAGCGGCGCCTGCGCTCCCGCTTGCTTCCCGGCCAAAGGACCAGACTGTGCCGGTGCTGTCCCAAACAACGAGCCTAGCGCTTCGTCGAGTGTCGGTTCCATTACGACCTTATCGCCCGTCGCAACAATCACTCGTTTCAGTTGAGGAAAGCTCGTACCTTCAGCCTTCAGATACAGAGGAACGACGTAGAGGAACGAGTTTTCGATCGGAATGACGATGAGCTTGCCGCGAATGACTCCCGATCCCTTCTGATCCCAGAGAGTAAGCTGCTGCGAGATCGTCGTGCTCTGGTCGATCATCGCGCTGATCTGGTTCGGCCCAAAGATCAGTTTGTCTTTCGGAAGTTCATAGAACAGCATCCTCCCGTAATCGGGGAAATCGCAACGCGCGGCCAGCCACGCAATCATGTTGTCCCTCTTTTGCGGCGTGAAAGGAGTCATGATCAGGTACTCAAGCTGCTGGCTTCCTGGCAACTTCATCAGGATGTAGTACGGATCCATCGCGGCCACCGCGCCGTCATACTTTTCCTGTGGCGCAACCCAGAGATCCTCCCGGTTGTAGAACACCTGTGGATCGGTCATATGGAAGGTCTTATATTCATCCGCCTGAATCCCGAACATGTCTTCCGGATAGCGGAGATGACTCTTCAAGTCCGCGGAAAGCTCGTTCAGGTTCTTGAACACTCCAGGAAATGCGCGCTTGTACATCGCCAGCAGCGGATCGTTGGGGTCCATGATGTAGAACGATACCGTGCCGTTATACATATCCACGACAACTTTGACGGAGTTGCGGATGTAGTTCATCCCTTGTGCCGAACCATCCGTCTGCACATTGGAATACGGGTAGCGATCGGAAACTGTATATGCGTCCTGAATCCAGTACTGCCTTCCCTCGCTGAGCACGGCGTATGGTACCTTGTCCAAAAGCAAAAACGGTGCCACCTGCGCAACACGCTCCTGCACTCCTCTCCAGATCTGTATGCGGCTATCCGGTCTCAGATAACCGGTAAGCAGAATGTTGATGTCCTTCTGCGTCCATGCGAACAGAAGCCTTTTCCAAATGCTGTCGATTGGAATCCCGCCCGTTCCCTGGTAGCTCGCATACACGTTCTCATTGCCCTTGGGATAGTCGAATTCCTTGATTCCAGTGTTTACTATCTTGTACCCCGGAGCCACGTTTCCGAAGTAGATCGCAGGTTGTGTAATTGTCAGGCCGTATTGTGATTTGGCAGGCACATTTTCAAGCAGATACTGCGGAAGGCCTCCTCCGGTCGAACTCGACACGAAGTTCATCACCATTCCCTCGCCATGCGTGAACTCAAGATTCTCATTCACCCAGGTCTGCGCCTGAGCGGGTAATTGCGAGGCGAGTTCGCGAGGTGAGAGCATCACCTGATGGAAACCATCCGCCAGATGGTATCGGTCCACATTCACGTTGTAAAACTCGTAGTAAAGACGAATCGCCTGGGTCTGCTGATAAGTCTGAAGCAACGGCCGCGTGTCCCAAAGTCGGATGTTCTGGATCGTATCCTCATTCCTTGCGATCACGTCGGGAGTCAGATCTGCGAGAGCGGGATAAGCTGTTTCCTGAATGCCGTCCAGCTTATAAGCCCTGCGTGTGTAGTCGATGTAATGGTTCAGATAAGGCGTCTCAAGGCTTAACTCATTAGGCTT
>PMWR01000482.1 GCA_003166055.1 Acidobacteriaceae bacterium | reverse complement strand
ATTCCAAATGCGATTGCCCTGGGTGCCATCCGGTTTTCCCGAGAGAATTTCACACAGCGCCAGTAGAATGGCGGGAATGGAGAAGCCTCTATGAATCGGAACGCGAGAATCGGTCTTGTGTGTCTTGGATTTGCCTTGTGCACGGCCCTTCTAGTGCAATTCCCGCCATTGCAAGCTCAGCCCGGCCCAACAGCGCGGCCCTTCGACCTGGTTATTATCCACGGACACATCATCGACGGAACCGGCTCACCCTGGTACTCCGGTGACGTGGGCATCCGCAATGGCCGCATCGCAGCCATCGGCAACCTTTCGGACGCGCCCCGCAAGCGCACCATCGACGCCGACGGCAAAGTCGTCGCGCCCGGCTTCATTGACATGCTCGGTCAGTCGGAGATGACCATCCTGGTCGATCCGCGGCTGCCCTCGAAGATCTACCAGGGCATTACCACCGAAATCACCGGCGAAGGCAACTCCGCCGCGCCCATCGACGACGCCACCATCGCCGCCGACCGCGCCACGTACGATCACTACCACATCACTCCCGATTGGCGAACCCTCCGCGAATACTTTGCTCGTATTGAGAAGCAGGGCATGGGCATCAATCTCGCCAGCTACGTGGGCGCAACATCCGTTCGCCGCATGGTTCTCGGCGACGCCGACGTACAACCGACCGCAGAGCAGTTGGACAAGATGAAGGGACTGGTGCGCGACGCCATGCGCGACGGCGCCGCCGGTCTCTCCACCGCGCTGCAATACACGCCCGCGCCCTTTGCCAAAACGCCGGAGCTGATCGCGCTCGCCGGTGAGGCGGGCAAGTTCGGCGGCATCTACGCCACGCACATGCGCAGCGAGGGCGACGCCGTGCTCGACTCCATCGATGAGTCCGCGCGCATTGGCCGCGAGGGCCACATTCCGGTCGAGATCTGGCACCTCAAAGCCGCTGGAAAAAATAACTGGGGCCGCATGCCGCAGATTGTCGCGCGCATCGACAAGTACCGCGCCGAAGGCATCGACATCAGCGCCAACACCTACGCCTACACCGCGTGGTTCAACACGTTTTCCGCATTCGTGCCGCCCTGGGCGCATGATGGCGGCGATGCCAAGCTCATTGAACGGCTTAAAGACCCGGCCTTGCGCGACCGCATCCGCAAAGACATGCTTTCGCCGGAAAAAGATTCCGCCGGTGAAGACTGGGACAACGAGTGGCAGGAGATTCCCGGCCCTGAGGCGATTCAAATCGCAGTGGTGCAGAATCCCGAGTTGCTTCCGCTGCAAGGGAAGCGGCTCTCTGAAGTGGCCGCGATGTGGAAGGAAGACCCCATTGACGCGCTCTGCGACATTCTCATCAAGGACAAGGCCTTCACCCAGGTCGCCGTCTTCGGCATGAGCGAACCCGATGTGCTGCTGGCGCTCAAACAGCCCTGGGTCTCCATCGACAACGATTCGAGCGGCACCTCGCCCGACGGCCTGCTCGGCCAGGAGCATCCGCATCCGCGAGCCTACGGCACTTTTCCGCGCATCCTGCGCAAGTACGTTCGTGAAGAAAAAGAGTTGACGCTGCCCGACGCAATCCGCAAGTTCTCCGCGCTGCCCGCCCAGCGCATGAGGCTCGCCGACCGCGGAGTACTCAAGCAGGGGATGTGGGCCGATGTGGTGGTCTTCGATCCCGCCAAAATCGCCGACAAATCGACATTCGAAAATCCGAACCAATTCTCAGTTGGGATGGAATACGTGCTCGTGAATGGTGTCCCGGTGATCGAAGACAGCAAGATGACCGGCGCGTTGCCCGGCAAAGTGCTGCGCGGGCCCGGGTATGTGCCATAGCGGCAATGTATCTCAGCCGGCCAATAGCCTACTCTTGATCTATGACCGATCGTGAACTGGTGCAGCGGATCGCCCGCTCTGCCGGTCAAAAAGCCGGATACAAGCAACTGGTCCGCGAACTCTCGCTGGGCGGCGGCATGCAGCGNNGATCGCGAGCACTGGAGCATTCCGAAGAAGCTATCCACCGCCGGCACGCGCGACAATCTTTCCGCCGGCCGCCTCGATCTGCATCGCGACGGCTACGGTTTCGTCCGCCCCAACGCTCGCCAGGCGACAGGGCAGGAAGACATATTCATTCCCCCCAACGAGATTAACGGCGCAATGCAGGGCGACCAGGTGCTCGTCGAAGTTGAGCCGCCCAAAGCCGATGGACGCCGCATGGGCCGCATCGTCCGCGTCCTCGAACGCCGCAACCCGACCGTCGTCGGCATCTTTCACTATCAACGTTCCCAAAACGCGATGGGCCACACCGTCGCTCCGTTTGACGAGCGCATGACGCAACACATTTTGATCCCGCCGGGCCAAGAGATTCCTGAGTTTGCGGAAGGCGCAACGGCGCACCGCGTGCTCGGCAGCCAAGCCATCGCAGGCGAACTACACGACAATCTCGAAGGCCTCGTTGTCGATGTCGAAATCACCAGTTGGCCCACGCCGACGCGCCCACCGGTAGGCCGTGTGATTGAAGTGCTGGGCGATCCCGACGACTTCGGCGTCGACGTGGAAATGATGATCCGCAAGCACCAGTTGCCGCGCGTCTTTCCCGACAAGGTGCTTGCCGAAGCGCGCAGCGTAGCTCATCTCGACGAAGAAGAAGCCAACAGCCGCCGCGATTTTCGCAGTCTACCTATCGTCACCATCGACGGCGAAACAGCGCGTGATTTCGACGATGCCGTGCTGGTGACCGACCGCGCAGATGGTGGTTATGAGTTGCAAGTTCACATCGCCGACGTAGCCGAATACGTGCGTGCCGGAACCGATCTCGACCTCGAAGCGCGCCTGCGCGGCACCAGTGTCTACTTCCCCGATCGCGCCATTCCCATGCTGCCGCACGAACTCTCCACCGGCATCTGCAGCCTGCGCCCCGGCGAAGATCGCCTTGTGCTGAGCTGCATCATGCAGCTTGACTCCGATGGCCGCATCGAGAGCTACGAGATCGTCGAAGGCGTCATTCGTTCCGCCGCCCGCATGACATACACCGACGTGCACAAAATCCTCGAGGGCGATGCGGAAATCCGCGCGCTTTATGCCGCGTTGGTTCCCAACTTCGAGCGCATGCGCAAGCTCGCGGGCCTGATGAACAAGCGCCGCGAAGAGCGCGGCTCCATCGACTTCGACCTTCCTGAGCCGGTCATCGAGTTTGACGAGCAGGGCCAGATGCGCGGCGTCACCAAGTCCGAGCGCACCTGGGCCAATCGCCTCATCGAGGAGTTCATGCTGGCCGCCAACGAGTGCGTCGCCACGTGGCTTGAAGACCTCGGCGTGCCCTCGCTCTATCGTATTCACGAAAAGCCCGAGCCGCGCCGTGTTGTTCAATTTGAAGAGCTGGCCGCGGCCTTCGGCTATTCACTCGGACTCGGCGCGCTACCGGTGAAACGCGTTGTCACGCGCGGCGACCGACGCGAATCCCAGCGCAGCGGCCGCAACCCGCGCAGTTATGAAGTCCCGGAAGACATCCCCGTTACGCCGCGCATGTATCAGAAGCTTGCCGCGAAGATCGAAGGCAAACCCGAAGAGCGCATCCTGAGTTATTTGATGTTGCGTTCGCTGCGACAGGCGCGCTACTCAGAAATCAACGAGGGCCACTTCGCGCTGGCCGCACCCAGCTACACGCACTTCACCTCGCCCATCCGCCGCTATCCTGACCTCATCGTTCATCGCATCACAAAGGCTCTACTGGCTGTCCGCGTGCGCGGCAAAGGCGAAGTTGCGCATGGCCGCCACAGTTCGCCGTGGACCCATCCGAATGAAGGCCAACCTCATCCCAGCCAACAGCGGGTGCCCCAGGTCTCGCTTTTGAGACCTGGGAAACCACAAACTCCGATAATTGACCCTCCCATCCCCGAAGCCGAACTAGCGCAAATCGCCGAAGAGACCAGCCTGACTGAGCGCCGCGCCGCCGAAGCCGAACGCGAACTCATCGAGTGGAAGAAAGTGCGCTTCATGCAGGACCGCGTAGGCGAAGAGTTTGCCGCCCTGGTGCTCAACCCCGCCAAATACGGCCTCTTTGTCGAGCTGACAGACATGTTCGTCGAGGGACTGGTGCCTATCGACTCGCTGCGCGACGACCGATACACCTGGCGCGAGAACACGCACGAGATCGTCGGCGAACGCAACGGCCGCCGATTCCGCGCCGGCGATCGCGTGCAGGTCATCCTCGACCGCATTCTGGCCCAGGAACGCAGGCTCCAGTTCTCGATTGTCGAGGAAGGTCTGCAACTCACCGGCAAGAAGGCCGCAAGGCCGGCCTCCAAACCGAAAAAGACGAAGCGCGGCAACGCTGCGCCGCCGGCATTCAAGGGCAAAAAGCGATTTGGACGGAAGGGCAAACGCCGCTAGCTATTGCATGGTTACGCTTACTGCCGTGCCAACCGCTCCGCAACAGCGCCTATGAGCGGAAGCCTGAAGCGCCTGCCACTCAACGCGCCCACCGCACACAATACCCAAACCAGGATCCAGAGGCCCCAGATGAGCTGAGTCAACGTAAAGAAGAACGGGCCTGCGCCCATAAGGCTGGGCGCCAGCATGTAATCCAGCACCAGGATAATCAGGCCCAGCAGAATGTCCAGAATGATGGACTGCCATGCGTGGAAGCGAATGTAGGAACTCTTGTTGTAAGGCGGCAGGAACAGGAAGATCAGCGCGGGAAAAAGAGTAATGTAGGCAACCGCTCCGGCTGCATTGTCTGAGACGCTGGTTTTAAGGTTGTCAGCCACGGTAGCTCCTCTTGCGTATAGATTGAATTGCCTGACCGGATGCTCCTGTTTCAAACCACCACGGGAAAAACAAGGGTTCTTCCCGTCCCAGATGCGCACAAGAGCTACGCACTAAACGCTTAATGCCTGAATGTGATAAGAAAAGCCGCAATCTCCGGCCTTGTCAAGCGGGATTTCTACGCCTCGGCGCGCGGGTTTGTCGTTCACGATCCAGGAGCACGGTGGAAGTGTTCTGGTTTCGGTCGACGGCAGAAGGAGAATTGCTTTAGCGGTCGGCCTGTTTCTCGGCCAGACCGCCAATCACCGGCAGTTTGATGCGCTTGCCGTTGAATGCGCCGATGAACACGATCAACCAGACGACAAACAGCGCAAGCCCCACCAACTGCAAGGCCGTCAAGGTCAGAAAGACGCTGGACGGAACCAGGTTCTGCACAACGCTGACCAGGATGTCGATCACCGCCCAGGCCACAAAAAAGAAGATCGATTGCCATGCATGAAAGCGGACAAACGAGCTCTTCTTGAAGGGATCGATGATCAGGAACACGATTGCAGGAATGATGGTGATATAGGCAATGCCCCCCGCTGCGTTGTCGGACAGGCCGGACGGATTCGGATCGGACATGGTAGCTCCTTCGCCCTGAGGCGAGCCTTTGGGCATAGGTTGCCTGCTTGAGCAGGACGCCCAATCAGATTGTGCCCCTGTTGGAGGGAGCGGCGCCGGTCACAATTGCTCAAGCAGTTGCGGATCGTTGTTGCGGACATTGCCGACGCGGTCGCTCACCGGCCAGGCGACCATCTGCTCTGCCGGGTAGGGCCGCAGCAAGTCCATCGGCGGCCTCGCGGGATCGCCGGAGTCGAGCCAGCGTCCATAATCGCGCTGGGCGAGAATCACCGGCATCCGATTGTGAATGGGCTCCATCAACTCATTGGGATCGGTGGTCAGAATGGTAAACGTCTCAAGCGCCGCGCCTTCCTTCGGCTGCCAGCGCTCCCACAGGCCGGCCATCGCGTACGGCTCGCCACTTTTGAGCGCGATGGCAAACGGATGCTTCGTCTTTTTGTCGATACGATGCCACTCATAAAACGCGTCCGCTGGCACCATGCATCTGCGTTTCTTGAGCGCTTCGCGGTAAGCGGGTTTGCTCGCCGCCTCTTCAGCGCGCGCATTGATCGTCGAGTAGCCGAATCTGGCATCCTTCGCCCAAACAGGCACCAGCCCCCAGCGCATCAGCGCAAACTCGCGCTGGCCCGAGTCGCGATTCAAGCGAATGACTGGCTGCACGCTCTGCGGCGCCACATTGTAGCTCGGTGCAAACCACGGCGTCTCCTCCAGTTCAACGCCAAACCAGTCGGCGAGAACCTGCTGCGTGGATTTTCTGGCAAATCGTCCGCACATACCACCAGATGATAATCCGGCGCATAGGCCAGGTTCCTAACACGGCCTCCGTAGTCCGAAACGCGCTCATCCCATACAATGGATTTTGGGAGCATGACGAATGGCACACATGGTATTTTGCACGCGCAACAAGAAAGAGATGGAGGGCCTGGACGAGCCGCCTTTCGACTCCGAGTTTGGTCAGAAAATATACAAGAATGTCTCCAAGGCTGCATGGGGCGAATGGGTCGAGCGGCAGAAAATGCTCTTGAACGAATACCGCCTGCAGCCCTGGACACCGCAGGCGCAGCAGTTCCTCGTGGAGCAGATGGAAGAGTTCTTCTTCGGCACGGGCTCGGCGCTGCCCTCGGAGTACGTGCCGCCGTCGCATTGAGCAACACGGTCGTTGATTGCCCGCTTCGAATTAGCAGGATTGGCGCAACACAAACTGTTGCCGGATTCTCGTGGTGGGCCACCTCGCAAGCAGGGAGGCGGCAATGAGCTTCCAGAGTCTGCTGTGGTTCTTCCCGATTGCGGTTACTCTGCACAATGCGGAAGAAGCCATCTGGTTTCCAGAATGGACGAAGCGTACAAGTCGCTGGCCTGCCCCCGTCGAGCCGGGCGTCTTCCGTTTTGCTGCTGTGGTTTTCACGATAGTGGCCTTCGCCGTGACTTGGTTAAGCGCCCGTTCGGGCAAACAGACTGTCTGGACCTACCTGGCGTTCGGATACATGGTAGCCGTGATAGCCAATGCCCTGGTCCCGCATATCGCACTCACATTAGCAATGCGCAGATACATGCCGGGAGTTGTAACCGGCGCGTTTCTGAACCTGCCGGTGCTTTCACTGCTGGTGGTGTTGGCGCTCAGGGAGGGGTACGTTTCCGGCTTTAAGGCTGCCGCATATTCCATTGGCGTCGCCGCCGTGCTGCTGTTGTCCATTCCGGCGCTGTTTAAATTGGGGCGGGTCCTGAATCTCTGAACGACATCACCGTCCTCACCCTCAGTGTTGTGCCTGCGCAATAGCCGCTTCCGCAACACTGCTGGTAGAATAGAAGTTGCCGCATTGTGTGGCGATTCGCCGCCGTGGCGCCCCCAACCCCATTGCCTCCTAACCCGAAAAGGAGGCCTGAACAAAAAAGGAAAACTCCCTGTGACCCAGACGATACGCAATATCGCCATCATTGCCCATGTTGACCACGGAAAGACCACGCTGGTAGACGCCATGCTGCGCCAATCCGGCACCTTCCGCGCCAACGAACAGGTCGCCGACCGGGTGATGGACTCAAACGAACTGGAGCGGGAGCGCGGCATCACCATCCTCGCCAAAAACACGGCCATCAACTTCGAGGGTGGCAAAATCAATATTGTTGACACCCCCGGCCACGCCGATTTTGGCGGCGAAGTGGAGCGCGCTCTGAAGATGGTCGACGGCGTCATGCTGCTCGTCGACGCCGCCGAAGGTCCCCTGCCGCAGACTCGCTACGTGCTTGCCAAGGCGCTTGAGGCCAAGCTGCTTCCCATCGTCGTCATCAACAAAATCGACCGCCCCGACGCGCGACCGCAGGAAGTTCTTGACGAGATTTACGATCTCTTCATCGACCTCGACGCGGAAGAGTCGCAGCTTGACTTCCCTGTCCTCTATGCGGTGGCCAAAAACGGGACCGCAACCCTCGATCCGGCCGTCGAAGGCGTTGATCTGCAACCGCTCTTCGAGACCATCGTGAACACCATTCCGGCGGCCACCGGCGATGAAACCGGCACGCTGCAAATCCTGGTCACCAATCTCGACTATTCGGAATACTTCGGCCGCATCGCCATCTGCCGCGTCTTTCAGGGCACGCTGCACGCCGGTGACGACGTCACCATCTCCAAGCGCGACGGCTCGTTGATGAAGACCCGCATCACCAAGCTCTTCACCTTCAACGGCCTCAAGCGCACCGAGACCACCGAGACCACCATGGGCGATATCATCGCGGTGGCCGGCGTCGAGGGCATCACCATCGGCGAGACCATCACCAGCGTCGAGAATCCGTCGCCGCTGCCGCTGATCGTCATTGACGAGCCAACCATCGCTATCCAGTTCAGCGTGAATAATTCACCCTTTGCCGGACGCGAAGGCCAGTACGTCACCAGCCGCAACCTGCGCGAGCGTCTTGAAAAAGAACTGCTCACCAACGTCAGCATTCGCGTGGAAGACACCGGCTCGCCCGACACGTTCAAGGTCCTGGGCCGCGGTGAACTTCAGCTCGCAATCCTCATCGAAATGATGCGCCGCGAAGGCTTTGAGCTTTCGGCAGGCCGTCCGGAGATTGTCACCAAGACCGTCGAAGGCCAGCGTCTGGAGCCTGTCGAGCATCTCACCATCGACGTCCCCGAAAACTACACCGGCACAGTGATTGAGAAGCTGGGACCGCGCAAGGGCGAAATGACCAAGATGCACAATCACGGCTCAGGCCGCGTGCGCCTGGAGTTTCGCATACCCAGCCGCGGGCTAATCGGTCTGCGCAGCGAGATGCTCACCGAAACGCGCGGGACGATTGTAATGAACGCTCTCTTCGACGGCTACATTCCCTATCAAGGCGAGATTCCGCAACGGCCTACCGGCGCGCTGATCTCCGATCGCCAGGGCGTCACCACCACCTATTCGCTCAATGGATTGCAGGAGCGCGGCATCCTCTTTGTCGGCGCCGGCGTTGAAGTCTACGAGGGCATGATCGTCGGCGAACACTCGCGCGACAACGACCTCGATGTCAACGTGGTCCGCGAAAAGAAGATGACCAACATGCGCGCCTCCAGCGCCGATGAAGCCATCCGCCTGGTCCCCGTGAAGGCTCTCAATCTGGAACAGGCCATCGAGTTCATTGCGGAAGACGAGATGGTCGAAGTCACACCCAAGTCTCTGCGCCTGCGCAAGAAGATTTTGCAAGCCAACCAGAGACCCAAGCGTTGGCAAAAAGGCAGCGAGTAATCGTTATTCTTCGCAGATAATCCGGGTGCCCCAGGTTTCGATTTTGAGATTTGGGAGTGCCGCTGCAACCGCAGCTTCGCTTCCAGCACCCGCTCCTCTTCCGCGTTGCGCCGACAATTGGGAAGCGTCAGCTACTCGTCCCAAACAAATGTCTGCTTGGAAGCATACCCTGATGCAGGATTCGGCTGATAAAGACGCCGTCACGCTCCACCCGATAAAGGATGACATGCCTCCCATGCTCGATGCGGTGATAGCCCGGCCTGATCCGATTGCAGGGGCGGCCGATTTGTGGAGCTTGAACGAGTCGATTGAAGCAGGCCTCCAGACCGTCGAGATAGCGATAAGCCTGCTCTTCGCCCCAGTTATCCTGGGTGTAATCTGCAATATTGATCAAATCGATCCGAGCCAGCTTCGAAAGTTGATAGGTGGGCAACTATCACGCCCTGCCCGTCGCAAGAGCACGCGCCCGAACACGATCGCGAATCTCGCCGAAAACGTCTCCTTCGGCAATTCCGCTCTGTTCGCCCGCTAGAACGGCGGAGCGCAAAGCATCGAGCTTGGCCTTGTCTTCCTTTTCGATCTTTTCAAGCGCACGCAAGCCAGCACGAAGGACTTCGCTGGCATTCGCGTAGTGGCCCCGCTTGATTCTTGCGTCGACAAACTTGTCCATTTGCGGCGTAAGGTTAATATTCCGAGTAGGCATGGTCGCACCTCTACCCAATCATCATAAAGCGATTGGCAATAGTTGGCAAGATTGCGATTCCGCTGATTTCGCGGGAATCTCATAGCCGCCGCTTCGCCTCCAGCACCCGCTCCAGCGCCTCTTCCGCCGTCGCGCCCACAGCCGACAAGTGCCCCATCTTCCGGCCAACGCGCGGCGTATGTTTTTCATACAAATGCAGCCGCACGCCCGGCACAGCCAGCGCCGCGGCGAAGTTCGGCTCACCTGATTCACCAAGCCACACCTCTCCCAACAAGTTCACAATCGCGGCGGGAGTAATCAGCACCGTATCGCCCAGTGGCAAATTGCAAGTAGTCCGTACCAGTTGCTCAAACTGGCTCGTCACGCAGCCGCGTTCGCTCTGGTGATAGCTATTATGCGGACGCGGCGCCAATTCATTCACCAATAACTCTCCGTGCTTGGTCACAAACAGCTCGACACACAACAACCCTTCCAAACTAAGCTTTGCGATAATCGCCGCAGCCAGCGCCTCTGCGCGCGCCTCAAGTTTCGCGGGCACTCCCGCCGGCAAAACACTCCACTCCAATATCTGATTCTCATGATGATTGCGCGCCGCCGGATAACTGCGCACCTCGCCCGCCGGATTCCGCGCCGCCATCACGCTGATTTCGCAGTCCAACTCAAGCGCCTGCTCGGCAACGCACGGCCTCTCGGCAAGACTCAACCATGCAGCGTGAATCGACTCCTCCGTTGCCGGTCCATCGAATCCAATGCGCGCCTGGCCGCGCCCATCGTATCCGCCGCGCCCAATCTTCAAAAACACGCGTCCGCCCAGTGCAGCAACCGCTTCGCGCAACTCCGCTTCGCTCAGCACCACGCGAAAGGTGCCAACGGGAAATCCATTCTCCGCGAGCCACGCTTTTTGGATTGTCTTGTCCTGGATAATTCGAATCGGCTCGACGCCGGGCCGCAGAGGAGCAATGCGAGCAACTTCAGAAAGAGCATCCACGCCGATCTGCTCAATCTCCAGCGTCACCGCATCCGCGCCCGTCGCCAGTCGCCGCGCCGCGTCCACATCGTCCCAGCGGCCCACAATCGTCTCGTCGACAACGAAGCTCGCCGGACACGCCGCCTCCGGGTCCATCACGCGCACGCGATAGCCCATGGTGCGCGCGGCCATCGCCGTCATGCGCCCCAATTGCCCGCCGCCCAAAATGGCCAGCAATCCACCGGGTTTCACAACTGAAGAATTCAGGGGATGCGGCGCGGAGAAGCTCACCCGGGCAACTCCTGGTCGAGTGTTTGCCCGAGCACTTCCTGCGTCCGCGCCGCGCGCCAGGCAGCCAACCGATCGTAAAGCACCGCATCGGTCACCGCCAATATCTCCGCCGCCAGCAGCGCTGCATTCGCCGCGCCAGGCTTGCCGATCGCCAGCGTCCCCACCGGAACTCCTTTGGGCATCTGCACAATCGAGAGCAGCGCATCCAGACCGTTCAATTGCGTAGCCGCCACCGGCACGCCCAGAACCGGAACCAGCGTTTTCGCCGCCAGCATTCCCGGCAGGTGCGCCGCGCCTCCCGCGCCCGCGATAATCACGCGCAGTCCGCGCTCCCTTGCCGTTGCTGCGTATTCAAACAGCCGGTCGGGGGTGCGATGCGCACTGACGATCCGTGCCTCGTGCGGGATCTCCAGCGCGGTCAGAATCTCCACCGCCGCGGAGAGCACCTCGTAATCGCTCTTGCTGCCCATCACCACGCCAACCTGCGGATGTTCGCTCATGAGCCTGATTATACGAGGCCCCGAAAAGCATTCCGAACAAGAATATAACGACTCATGCTGTGCCTGCTTCCTCCGCGGCACTCAATGCCTGCGCCAGGCCTCGAAGGCCACTTCAATCACCGCGAACAGAACACTCGCCGCAGCCACGAATCCCTTGGCCCGCTGCCAGTTCTCTTCGTGCTGAAACATGCGCCGCTCCAGTTCCGCGACCCGTCCGCCATTGCCGTCGCCCATCAGTCCGGTCATCTGCGTTTTCAGCACGCTCAAATCGCTCAATACCTGCGCTTCGAATTCATTCATCATCCGCATCCGGCCCGCTCCATACTCTCCAGCGATCGGAAAATGCTTATCGCGCCAACCGCTGGCCACTATCCCTGCTCTCTGTTCTCTGCCCACTGTTCACTGTCAACTGCTCAGCGGAAGGTTAATGAATAATGCCGTTGAGAACTGCGAGTAGTTGGGAGGCGTCGATCCGTCATACATCCTTATATAGAAACGGTCGTTTGCGCTCTGGCGCGAAAACGTGATGTTCGGCAAAGTCGCCCTGACCACAAGGTCCGGATCTTCTCCAGCCATGAAGGCAAAATCACGCCGCCGTATCTCAAATCCACCACCCGCGGGCGGAGTTACACCCGCGCTGATCCCCACCGTGCTCCCGGTCAACGTAGTTACCGTTAGCGCATTCAGATTGGCGAGCGTCGTAGGAGCAATCGCCGCGGGCAGCCACGCATCCACCGGCACCGTTGTGCTGGTCTTGATGGCCAGATCGTCCGCCCAGTCGTTTGCAAATGCGATCGCATATTCCACAAAGTCTGGATAACTCGCCCTATAACTCACCTTCACCGTTCGCACTACCACCTGCGCAGATAGATCCATCGATGGAGCGTTCAACAGCAGCGCATCCCCCGGCCACACGTCCATCGCGAAGCTCGTCCTGTTCCCGTTATATGTCCCGCTCCAAAGCGCACTCACTCCCGCCGCCGCCTGCTCAATCGCCATCGCCGCATTCAGGCAATCCGCGGAGCTGCGCGCCGGAGGATTGGTCACCGAGCCAATCCACGCGGCTACGGCCGGCGTTCCTGCCTGCGCCAGCGCCTGCTGGCTGGCCGTGTTCACCGCTCGCCCCACCGCCCTGCCCACGGTGCGGTAATTCACCGCAATCTGCTCTCCCGCCACCGGCACAAAGCCGGTATAGAACACGACCTTGCCGGTACGCTCCACGAAACACTCGGCAGCTTCGGCCAGGGTGCCCACCCTGCGCGTGTACGAGCTTCCAGTCGGCGGGGTGCTCACCACCCAGCCCGATCCAAGATTCGTCAGGTTGATTGCCCGCATGGTCCCAAGCAGGTTGATACTGCTCGCTGCCACAACCGTACACGCTGCGGGCAAACTCGTGATCGCGCCGTCATAAAGGGTCACCGGCATTCCGCCCGCGCCATTGACAAACTCCTGAATCTCCAGCTGTAACTTCCCGGAACACACGTTGGTCTGCCCACCCAGAGTTATAGCGCCACTATCTCCAAAGGAACGATAAATAGCCAGCGCTCTCTCATTCTCAGCGCAATGCACCCTGGCGCGCAGCGTGTACTGGTTAGCAGGATTCACCGCGTACGCCGTTCCCTCCGGCGTTCCCTGAATCAACGGCTGCAAGGTCACGGCGCCTGTGCCCTGGTGCGCCGTCGCCTGAAATCCGGCAATACATCCAGCCTGTGTGTTCATGCCCACAAAGAAACCAGCCAGGATCCCTGTGCTGCCCGACGAGAGAGTTACACCCACTGCTTCCAGCAGCAGCGTTCCGCCCATCTCCGCAGGATCGAGCCAGCTGAGCACGGTTTGTCCGTCAACACCGTTCCCGCCGTTCATGACCAGACCGCCGGCGCCCAACTTGAGATATCCATCGCCACCCGGATTGCCCCACACCCGCAGGTCGATTGCACTCCCATTGAATAACTCGCCGATGATTGCCGACTTCGCGCCGGAGGGAGAGAACGCATCCTCGGCCAAGTAGAAATCCGTTGTGACGCCATCACCAAGAAAGGACTCAGTCACATATGCAACCGGTTCATGCTCACCGCAGACAGTAACATCGTTGGCCAATGCGCGCTTTACGCTGGCAGTGAATCCCAGGCTCGCCAGGTTCAGGCTGCCATCCGTCTCGTTGAGCGTGTGCACTGCACCCGGCACTGCAACTGCCGTCAGCGCGCCATTCACCGCCCGATACGCAGCCCGCGCCGTGCTTGCCACCTGTCCCGCGCAATTGCTCCAGTTCGCGCCGGGCTCAGGAACAAACTTGCTCACCGCCGCATTCAGCGAGAGACCTTCCGTCGAAAGCGCCGTGGATCCCGCATGAGTTACGAGCGCACCCATCAGCGCACCGGCGGTCTCGCCCGTTGCGCCCGCGCTCGGCGGCATTAGTAGCTGGTCCAGCAGCAATTCATCGCTCACGGCCTGAATGGCAATCCTGTATCGCGGACCCTCCATCGCCAGCCCTGCATATTCCGGCAGTGGACTTACCGCGATGTAACCCGTGAAGTAAGGCGTGCCGTCATCGCCAGTTACCGCCAAGGCTTGATTGCGAAAAGGGGTCGCCAGGCTGCCATTGGCCGGCAGGCTGAGCCATAACTCGCAGATGGAAGGTTCGTTGAGCTTTCGCTCGATCGTCACCGGTCGCACCGCGTCGAGCGCAGCCGTGTAGTTCTGCCCCTGAATCGTAATCTTCATTGCTCACTCGCTCGCTTCTTCACTTATTTACTCATTCACTTCTTCACTCATTCACTTGTTTACTTGCGCACTTCCTCACACCAGCGCGTTGAGCGCAGGCAAGAAGCTCCGATAACACACCACGTGCTCCCCGTCCAGCGGATCGGTCACCGGCATAGCCATAAATTGTCCCATCAGGAGTACGCGCGCCTGGCTGCCCTGCCGTTTTCCGTCCAGCGGAATCATCGCTTCTTCTGAGCTTGCCATCGTCTGCAACCGCGGATAGTGGAAGAAGATTCTCTCCCCCTGACTCCCCTCCATCACAAACAACGCCGACCATTCCTGAAAGAAACTTCCGCCCTCGCGATCCATGAATCCGGTCACCGCCTGCAGCTTTGTGCCTGTTGCCGGCGCACCGCCCGGCAAAGGCTCGGCAAGAATAAGTCCGCTCGAATTCGCTTGGCATACCAGGCCAACATTGAAGGTCACTCGTCGAATGTAATCCACATCCGTCAGCGCCTGTCGCACATACGCACCTGAGATCGGCGCGCCCACAAAACCCGTCTGTCCCGTGTAATCCACATCGAGTGCGACAATCGACCCGGCTGCAAACTTCACCGCATCCGCGGGCGCCAACACAAAGGAGCTGGCCGTCGATCCAGCTTGCGGGATCACAGCAGTCGTCGCCTGCGCGCCGTCCGCTGCCGCTACCGCGCCCGTGGCGGCAGCCAGCACATTCATGTGTTGCGAGCCTGTCGCCAGTGCCATCGTCAACTTGGTCCAGCTTAGAAACTGCATGCTAACCTGCGCCTGCAGCGTCTCGCGCACTTGGCTCAGCGGCGCAGCCGGAACGCCCGTCAACACCGGCGCGCTCTTGCTCCCCGGCTTGCGCGTGAACCCCTGAATCCACCCCAGGCTGATCCACGGGGCCGGAGGAACTTCAAGATCAAACCGGCCTTGTTCCGACGGGTCAAAGAGCACCGGCATCTGCGTTCCGCGATTCACCGGCGCAAAATACCCGCGCACTCGCCGCGTTACCGGCGCGGGTGCCGAAAACCAATTCGCCGCCATTTACTCCCCCTGCTCTTGGTAGCTGTAGACCATCGTCTTCGCGGACCTGCTCAACCTGTCCCGCTGCGTCGCAACTGGACTCATTCCAGGCTCGTCCCAGAACACCTGCGTCAGCATCGCTGCTGGCGGAGTCGCCGCGTAATTGAGCTTCGGCGTATAGAAAGGAGTTAGCATCGCTACTAACTCCTCATCCATCTTGCTCAATGCCCGTCCGCGATCGAGACCCCCAAAACTCTGCGTGCCGCAAGTTTGATAGAGAATCTCGCATTCTGCGGCTGCCATGGTTGCGCTCAAATCCATATCGACTCCCAGGCCCAGCCAGCGCAGCACAAACACGTCATTGGGAAGCTGACTGAACGGCGCCTCTGCCTCCTCCACCAGGATCCCCGGTCGCAAAGTTCCGCGCACCAGAATCGTTCGCTCCGGATTGATCGTGGTCAGCCGCGTGCGCAGCGCCATATAAAACGAGTCCTTCGCATTTTGCATGCAGCATCTCTCCCAATCCACTGACAACTGACCACTGATAACTGATAACTGCCTTCACACCGCCTGTTGGCGCGCTTCTCGCAACAGCAGCCGGTAAAGATACACCTGTCCGAACGCTTCGTTTGAGGCAATCGACTCAATCAGGTAATCCTGGCCTGTTACTGTAACTGCCAATGTCATTGCGAAAAGAGATTGGGCAGATGCCAGGTCCAGCGCAGTTACCTGTTGCTGCACGCTGGTCGCTGATACCAATAACTCCCACTTCGAGTCACCGCCCTCCTGCCACGTAGGCCGCAGCTTTCGCATCACTACCGGGCTCACCGCCACATCGGCAAAGGTCGTTGCCACCAGTCCCAACTCGGACATGCTGGTATCGGTATTCGGCCCTGTTACCCGCAGAAGAGCCGTCGTTCCTGTCATGCTGCGCAGCAGTGCATCGGCCAGCATCTGCGGCGCTCCCACCGGGTTACGCGGCGCGGTATCGCTCATCGCTCACCCCAGCCTGTTCGCAATGTAAGGACGCAGCCACGCCTGCACTGTTTCATCCACCAGCGAACTAGAGAAATACTGCACCTGCATCGTGTCGATCTTGGTCTTGCTTGCATTCAACGCCGGAGTCGACTGCGCATTGCGCACGATCTGCGCGCACGCCGTCTTCACGTCGTCGCCAATCGTCGCCAGGCCGGCCGTATAAGTGACCGCGACCTCGTTGTAAGGCAGCCCGAGCACATTCCACGGCAGCGTCAGCTCGCCCGTATTCGGATCGAAGTCCACCGAGTTCGGATCGATCCCCGCCCATTGGCCGGGTAGCGAAAACGCCCATACCACCTCGAACAGCGGCTCGTTAAGCGTCTCCCCACGTCGCGGCTTTGCATAACGCCCTTCGATGCTGACGATCGGCGTTGTCGCTGTTCCCAGCGGAGCAAGAGGCAGATAACTCAACAACACCGTCTGCGAGCCGCTGGTCAGCCGCAGGCGCTCCGTGTACTGGATTACGTTCAGGTCCGGCCGCCTGCAGTAACTGTTGATCAAGGCCGTCGCGGCCGTAATCCAGTCCGCCGTCGTTCCAGCCGGTAGTCCATAGTTCGGGTAATCCGCTGGCTGCAGATATGCCATCGCGTGTCCTTTCAAGAGCTGATGCGAGATACGAAGGGACTAAGGGGCTTGGGACTAAGGGGCTCGAAAGACTCCGTCGATGCGGAATACTCTCCGTCTCTTAGTCCCTCGGTCCCT
>PMWR01000196.1 GCA_003166055.1 Acidobacteriaceae bacterium | reverse complement strand
AGTTTGGGTTTGTTGACATCACAGGAAGAGATAGTTATTGCACTGCATTTTTCTTTAGTTCAGCAGTCGGCCGACTCTCCGTTAGTTGCTTAAGGTCCTCGGCAAGCATTGTCGATGACCGAAAGACCGGCCGTAGTTTTGACCGCGGGATGGAAGTTCAGACGAGATTCTTTGCGAGGAATTCTCTCATTGCGGCGGCGATCTCTTCCACATGGGTCTCAAGAGCGAAGTGCCCTGTATCGAGAAACTGAACCCTGGCGCTTGGAATGTCCAGGCGGAACGCCTCCGCACCGGCCGGGACAAAATATGGATCGTGCTTGCCCCAGATTGCCAGCAGTGGCGGGGCGAACTTTCGGAAGTACTTGTGGAAGGCCGGGTAGAGCTTGACGTTGTTGGCGTAATCGAGAAAGAGGTCAAGCTGAATGTCGGTATTGCCGGGACGTGCCAGCAGCGCAGCATCCAGCGTGTACCCCTCGGGTTTGATCAGATCAACGTTCGAGATACCCGAAGCGTACTCTCTACGCATGCCCTCGGCATTGAGGCCCTTGCGTATGGCTTCGCGATTCTCTGAGGTAGGGGCGCTCCAGTAGCGGCGAATGGGCGCCCAGGCATCGCCTAGTCCCTCTTCATACGCGTTGCCGTTCTGCGAGACGATTGCCGTCACTCTTTCCGGATGCGCCATAGCCAATCGAAGTCCCGTCGGCGCACCGTAGTCGAAGACGTAGAGCGCGTATTGCTGCAGATGTAGCGCGTCTGTGAATGCGAGGATCGTTTGCGCCAGCGCGTCGAACGTGTACCGGTATTTGCGCTCCGCGGGCACTTCGGTAAACCCAAAGCCGGGAAGATCAGGTGCGAGAACGTGGTACTTGTCAGCAATGCGCGGAATCAATTCTCTAAACTGGAACGACGACGTCGGAAAGCCGTGAAGCAACAGCACAACCGGACCATTCACCGGCCCAGACTCGCGATAAAACACCTGAACTCCGTCGGCTTCGATTCGATGGATCGAGGTCAAGGGCACCATCGGATTTTGAGTCATACATCCTCCTTTTGTAAGCTGCTTTTCACGCGGAGCCAAGGCGTCTCCTGGGATAGCTTCCGCTACCGCGAATAGGCTACCTATCGAAATGAAGTCTCGTCGATTCATGAAATGTGCCACAGCGTAGTCATTGCAAAACAGCATCACCGCTCGACACAATCAACGGTCGTGTGGGCGAGCACGAACCCCGCATGTTGGCGCGCGATAAAGTCGGGCCTTCTGGATGGAGATTAGCCCCTCATTCACACCACGACAACCCCGCGAACCACGGAAATCACCCTGTATTTTTCTTCAGTTACCGTGCCGCGAAACCGGCAATTGATTTAGAAACCTGCACAATCCAAGCGCTCGCGATGTATGCTATTTTGAAAATGGAGCACGTGTCCGGCCTTCCGGCCCATTCCCCGGCGGAGGTTTCCCGTGGTTCAGTCCCGACCTATTCGCATCCTGGGCGTTGAAGATCATCCGGTATTTCGAGAAGGGTTGAGCACCGTCATTGGGTCTCAGCCAGACATGCTGCTCGTCGCACAGGCAGCCAATGCGACCGAGGCAATCGCGTCGTTTCGCCAACATCGACCGGATATCACACTGATGGATTTCAGACTTCCCGGGACAGACGGCACCGATGCGCTTATTGCAATTCGAGGTGAATTCAAGGATGCCCGCATCATCATGCTGACAACTTCAGATTGCGATGGCGATATACAGCGGGCCTTGCGTGCCGGCGCATCCGCCTACATTCTGAAGAGCATGCCGAAAGCTGAAATGTTGGCAGTGATTCGATCGGTTCATTCCGGCCGGCGGCTCGTCCCCCCGGATGTTGCTGCACGAATCGCGGAGCACATGGGCGAAGAGGACCTCACTGGCCGGGAACTGGACGTTTTGCGGCTGATCCGGGACGGTTACCGCAACAAACAGATCGCCGACCAACTCTGCATTGCGGAGACCACGGTGAACTTTCATATCAAGAACCTGGTGGACAAACTGCGAGCCAACGACCGGACCCACGCGGTAACCATTGCGATCCGGCGTGGCCTTCTTCATGTTTGATCCCGCTGTTTAACCTGTAGAAAACTTCAGGATGACTACTCCAGATTCTCATCTAGCGCGATAAACATGAAATCTGTATGGTTGAGAAACTCGGCGCACGGACACGTGGGAATGACGACGGGTCTATGACGTACTGAATGGTTGATGGCCCTGGTGGCTGATGAGTGCGCCTGTGAGAGCCAGCATCAAAAGTGAGCGCACTTGAATTGCGGCGCAAGTGCTGTTGCCGAGGCCAAGAATGTGAGAATTCAACGGTCACTTTCGCTGTTCGTTCTTCTATTGCTCCTCGCAACGTCTCCGCTCCGGGCGATCGATCCGAACAGGCACGTCTCCCAATATGCGCATACCGCCTGGAGGATAGAGGATGGATTCTTCGGTGGGACGCCGCTCGCGATCACGCAAACAGCGGATGGTTACCTGTGGATAGGGACCCAAGATGGCCTCTTGCGTTTCGATGGCGTTCAATTTGCTTCGTGGACTCCACCGGACGAAATGCAATTGCCGTCTCCAATCATCACCTATCTCTTCGGGGCGCGCGATGGAAGCCTGTGGATTGGAACGCACGCCGGGCTCAGCCACTTGGTAAACCAGCACCTGGTCAATTACTCAAGTGCAATGGGCGTCATCACCTCTATTCTTGAGGATCGCGATGGAACAGTCTGGTTCACGCATTTAGGAGCTCTCGATGGCTCCGGGCCCCTTTGCCATGTAATTGGTACAAGCACCCAGTGTTTCGGGAATGCGGATGGAATTCCGACTTTTGGCAACGCCGATTCGCTGGATGCCGACTCGCTGGGCAATCTCTGGATCGGCGGTGACACGGCCCTTGTCCGGTGGAAACCGGGTTCTTCCACCCTATACAGCCCTGACGGGCTGAAATCCAATGAGGGCATGGCGGGCGTGACCGGTTTTGCGGCCGATGCCGATGGCTCTCTATGGGCCGGCATGGCACTTCCTGGTCCGGACATGGGGTTGCAGCACTTCATCAAGGGCGCATGGAAGCCATTTATCGCACCCGAATTGGATGGGCGCACCCTGGAAATCGAAACACTATTCATGGACAGCCATAATGCGCTCTGGGTCGGGACGCTCAAACAGGGGATGTATCGCATCTTTGCGCACAGGGTGGATCATTATCAGCGTGCAGACGGGCTCTCCAGCAACTCGGTGTACCGATTCTGCGAGGACCGTGAAGGGAATATGTGGGCTGTCACGTCCAGCGGTGTGGACAAGTTCAGCAATCTTCAGGTTGCCACATTTTCAACCCGCGAAGGACTCGGTACGGAAGAGGCCGATGCAGTCCTAGCCGCCCGGGATGGCACAGTCTGGATTGGCGGTGCGGAGTCTTTCGACGCACTCCGGGACGGCAAGGTGTCTTCCATGCAGGCAGGGAAGGGCCTGCCGGGAAATCAAGTCACTTCGCTGCTTGAAGATCATGAGGGCCAGTTGTGGGTCGGCATTGACAGCACCCTGACCATATATAAAAATGGGCGATTCCACAGGATCAACAAGCCGGATGGAAGTCCGTTCGGCGTCATCGTGGGGATGGCCGAAGACACTGACGACAACATCTGGCTTGAGACCATCGGGCCACCTCGAACACTCATTCGCATTCACGACTTGAAGGTGCGGGAGCAATTCCCTGCGCCAGCAATGCCTGCGGCCCGCCAGGTTGCCGCCGATCCTGCGGGCGGCATTTGGCTCGGCACGAGGAATGGCGATCTGGTGCGTTACCGGAACGGCCATGCAGAGGTAATTGCATTCAAGCACGCCCCGGATTCCCAGGTGGACCATCTCCTCGTCAATTCCGATGGCTCGGTGCTGGGCGCCACGGTGTTTGGACTCATTGCGTGGAAACAGGGTAAAAAGGAGACACTCACAGTCCGGAACGGTCTCCCTTGCAACAGTGTCTTCTCAATGATTCCCGATAACGCAGGCGCCTTATGGCTCTCTACGCAGTGTGGGTTCGTTGAGATTGCAGGCACGGAGTTGCAACAGTGGTGGGAGCAGCCTGATAGTGTGCTGAAGCTGAGGGTCTTCGATGTATTTGATGGAGTTCAACCGGGGTGGGCACCTTTCCAGACTGCCGCGAGAACTCCGGACGGGCGTCTTTGGTTTACAAACGGTGCTGTACTGCAAATGATCGATCCATCTCACCTGTATGAGAATACTTTGCCGCCGTTGGTTCATGTTGAGGCGGTTATTGCTGATCGAAAGGGCTACTTGCCCAATGAGGGCCTTCGTCTTCCTCCTCTCCCGCGTGAACTGGAAATTGACTATACGGCGCTGAGTTTCATGGTTCCGCAGAAAGTGCGATTCCGCTACAAACTCCAAGGCCACGATGTGGACTGGCAGGACCCGGGAACACGGCGCCAGGCCTTTTACAATGACCTACATCCTGGTAATTACAGCTTCCATGTGATCGCGTGCAACAATGACGGCGTTTGGAACGACACTGGCGCAACCCTCGAATTCAACGTCGCACCAGCATGGTTTCAGACGATCTGGTTCCGAATTCTGTGCGGTGCTCTGGCGATTCTTCTAGTCTGGGGCATCTACACCTTCCGTGTTCAACAGATCGCGTCTGCGCTTAGTGCCCGCTTCGATGAACGCCTCGCAGAGCGAACCCGCCTCGCACAGGAATTGCATGACACTTTTCTCCAGACTGTCCAGGGCAGCAAGTTGATCGCCGAGGACGCCCTCGACGCTGACGCAGATCAAAATCGAATGCGTCAAGCGCTGGAGAAGCTTTCAAGATGGCTGGGGCAGGCCGTAGACGAAGGGCGAGCCGCGTTGCACTCACTCAGAGTCACTACCACTGAGAAGAACCATCTTTCTGACGCTCTTCGGCGAGCAACTGAAGATCATCAACTACCGTCTTCAATGACTGTCGCATTTTCCGTGATCGGCGATCCCAAAGATCTGCACCCGATCGTTCGAGATGAGGTTTACCGCATCGGCTATGAGGCTATTCGTAATGCTGCTGCCCATTCAAGGGCAAGCCGTCTCGAGATCGACCTTCGCTACGCGAACGATCTCTCATTGCGTATCAAGGATAACGGTTTAGGAATCGACCCCTTTATCCCAGAGATAGGGCGAGAAGGGCATTTCGGATTGCAGGGAATGCGCGAGCGGGCCGCGCGCATCCACAGTAAACTCACCATCGTAAGTTCTGCGAGCTCGGGAACAGAAGTGACGCTTATCGTTCCGGGCAACGTGATCTACCGCAAAACCCACTCGACTCTACTTGACAGATTCCAGGCAGCGGTTCAGCGGCTGCTCGGTATATCGGGCCTCGATGGCAAATAAGGATCTTCGGGATGCACCGCCGACAAAATGGCGTTAGAACGATTCCGTAGAAATTCACATCCCTGTTATTGAGTAACGAAAGACTAGAGAAAAACACGGGTCCGATCCCTCAGTTTTAGAGCTGTTCAGCAAACCGTTTCGAGCTTAGGCTTTCGGAATACGAGCTGGATGCGCCTGCAACAATTCCAATCGGAACCTAACAGCCCGTGGTGCAAG
>PMWR01000381.1:14643-24873 GCA_003166055.1 Acidobacteriaceae bacterium | reverse complement strand
CGAGTTCTGGCGGATGTTCAGAGAGTAGACGGAGACTTGGATTGGGAGCGAGCCCTCCAGACGATCAAGACAATCAGAAGGAGAACACCGGGTCCCGCGACGAGGCCAGCGTCGATGATCGAGATTCCCCATCCGTACGACAAGTCCAGTCCGATTTCATCCTGATCGACGCTGACCTTCAGCCGCATGGGGTTGCCCAGACCCTGAGCACCATGCGGCAGCGAAACTACGACCATTTGTCCCTTTCGGTATCCTTCCGCGTAACCCGCGAGACAAATGGTGTTGCCGGCGATCCAGTCGTGATATGAGCCGTGCTCGACGATTCCGCCTTTCTGGTCCACAATTTTCCAGTCCAGATCCAGCCATATCTGCCTGTCCCCCGGGACGGACCCAGGCCACGCCAAATCAATCCTGTACGGTCCGCCGAAGCCAGTCTTTATTGGCGAAGAGGTATATTCGCCTTTTGTCGCCGGGAACTGCATGATGAACGGCTGAGGCCGTGGCCCAAAGGCCAGCCAGAGGCAGCCGGCAAACGGGTAAATGCCCGCGATTACCAAGCAGATTGCTAGGATCGCCAGAATCTTTCGCCAGGGCAGCGTCTTCATGGCATCGCCCCCGTTCTCCCACCTCGGGCCAGTCGCTCTAGAACACCTTCAGCTTGATGACCAGGTATTTCTTCGGGTCTTCGCGGATGCTCTTCACCAACTGCTTCGCCTCTTCCATCGTCTGGTCGGCATGATCGTAGAAGGAGCGGTTCTGGACGAACTGGCCCAGTGAGCCTTTGCCCTCATCCACGCCCTTCAGGATCGAGTCGAGATGGGTGACCGTGTCGTCNNGAGTCGTCTTTCAGAAACTTGCCCGCGCTGCCCTTGCCGTCGTTCAGATCTGTGGTGATCTTGTCCAGCTTGTCCACGGCTGAGTTGGCGCGGTTGTAGAGTGTGTCGTCGGTCATCAATTTGCCGAGCGAGCCTTTGCCGTCAGCCATCGCGCCGGTAATAGTCTGCAGGTTGGTGGCGATCCCACTGATCTTCTTGTAGAGTTCGGGATCGTTGATCAACTCGCCCATGGTGCCGCGCCTGGTGTTGAGCGTGTCCACCAGGGTCTCCACTTTGCGAACCAGTGCTGTGATTTCCTCAATGGAAACCTGGCTGGTGCGGATCACATCCTGAATGCTGGGTGCTCCGCCGGTCTTCAATTCGGCGTTGTTGGCCGGCTCTGGCCCTTTGGCTTGCGCCGAGCTGATATCCACGTAACTGTCACCCAGCACGCCGGCCTGCGCGATGCTGGCGATTGAATCGGTGTGCAGTCCGCCGATGAACTCCTTGCCCACATGCATGGTGACTTCGACCGGGGTGGGGTTACGTTCGGGAAGCACGCGGACGTGGATGACATTGCCAATGGTGACACCTTCAAGGGTCACCGGGGCTCCATCCTTGACGCCCGCCGCATTCTCAAAGTAGGCACGGAGGGTGATCTTGGGTGCAAACAACCCCCCCGTCGAGCCGGACATGAGAATGATGAGCACGACCAGGACCGCCATGGCCACCAGGACCAGCGCTCCGACTCTCAGTTGCGACCACTGAATCTCTTTCCGGCTTGGCACGGTGCTCCCTTAGTGTATTGATGCGGCTGACGCCTTGAGGATAGCAGAAATCGCGGCCTTATCCGCCATCTTCCAGCACCACGCTGGCCATTGCGAGCTCCGCGGTGTGGGTAAGGGAAAGGGCGGAATGGATCACGCCGAGACGGGCGGCTATCTCCGCGGCGCGCCCGTGAAACTTCAGGACCGGCCGCCCTCCCGGCTGGCGAACGACCTCGATCTCCCGCCAGCTCACGCCGAAACTGATGCCGGTTCCCAGCGCCTTGGCCCCGGCCTCCTTGGCGGCGAAGCGCGCGGCAAAGCTCTCCGCGGCATTGCGCTTACGCCGGCAATACGCCTGTTCCGCCGCCGTGTAGACGCGATCGAGAAAACGCGCACCATAGCGATCCATGGACTGCTGAATGCGTCCGATCTCCGCCAGATCGATTCCGGATCCAATAATCATGCTGTCTATCAAACTACATCAATTTGGTTACATCATTTGGGATTTGTTGCGTTTGCGGATATTCCCGATGCGCCGGACGATGGTTCTGGAAACGGCGATAAACGCTTCTCCAATTACCAGTTCAGGGCGTCTGAAGCCATCGGCAGGCGCGCATGTTTGAAAGCCGGTCAAAGGCCGTGCGACTTCGGTACAGCCGTCACGCACTTGCCGGCTGCTCCGATAAGACCCTTGTGAGGTTGACCATGCCCGACCGCGACGCGGGACAAGCAATGACCATCCCCTGGGCAATGCAGATGAAGGCGGTTTCCTGCGCGGACCCGTCCCGGCTGGTTCAGACGCTCACCGGCGCCATTCTCGGTTGCGGCGGCTGGGTCCTGAGCCGCGGCGCCAACGATTCCGGCTGCGTGAGCATGTTATTCGAATTCGAACGCCAGGCTTGCGTCGAAATCTACAGCGTGCTGATCGCTGCCGGCCTCGAACTGGGCCAAAGCGCGCATATCCGGTTCACCGAACTTTGCCAGTGTACCCGCAGCCACGTTCGCGATTGCGGCACGGAGATCGCCAGCATCGACCTTGAGATTCAGACCTTCCCGGTCGAAATAACGCATGGCTCCCACGCGTCCAAGGCAGTCTGATCCCGTCTCGCCGAAGTGCGGCAGGAAGCTCTACCCGGCCTCAACCAGCCCATACCGTCGCTGCCAGGCCTCCTTCAGCCTCGCCCAGACGCGTGCCCGTTCAGCTTCGGTTCCTTCTTTGGCATGATCGCCGGCATTGGCAAAGCGCTCTGCCTCCTGCTTGGCCAGTTCCAGCAACTGCCTGTCGCGTACCAGGCTGGCCACGCGAAACTCCGGCAGCCCGGCCTGGCGCGTCCCAAAAAACTCACCCGGTCCGCGCAGATTCAGGTCCAGCTCCGCCAGCTCAAATCCGTCCTGCGTGCGCACCATCGCGTTCAGCCGTTCTTCGCCGAGCGGAGAAATGCGTTCGCCGGTCATGAGAATGCAGTAGCTCTTCGCCGCTCCCCGGCCCACGCGCCCGCGCAACTGGTGCAATTGCGCCAGGCCAAACCGCTCCGCATGTTCAACCACCATTACGGTTGCGTTCGGAACATCGACGCCGACTTCAATCACCGTGGTGGCCACCAGCACGTCGATCTCCCCGCGCTGGAAGCGGCGCATGATGATCTCCTTCTCGTCCGCGTCCAGGCGTCCATGCAGCAGCCCCACGCGCAGGCCGGCGAGCGGTCCGGTCCGTAGCTTTTCGTGCATATCGACAGCGGACTTCAAGCCCGATTTCGCTCCGGGATTCGCTTCCTGCACCGCCCTGGGAAAAAGCTCCGCCGTTTTCCCCTTGCGAACCGCTGGACGGGCAACCTTGCCGGGTGTCCCTGGTCTCGATTTTGAGACCTGGGATGCGGCGAAAGGCGGCGGCGTTTCAATTCCCGACTCGGGATCGTCGTGCGAGAAATCCAGTTCCGGCTGATCCTCCTTCGTCCCTTCAATGACCGGATAAACAATGTAAGCCTGCCTGCCCTTCGCCACCTGCTTGCGTACAAAATCCCATACTTCGTCCGCGCGTTCACCGGGAACGCGCCGGGTCACGATGGGCGTGCGGCCCGGGGGCAGCTCATCCAGAACGCTCACGTCCAGGTCTCCATAGAGCGACAGCGCCAATGTGCGCGGAATCGGCGTCGCCGTNNTGAACCGCTGCAGCACGCCGAAGCGATGCTGCTCATCCACCACCACCAGCCCCAGCCGGTCAAACTCAACCTTCTCTTCGATCAGCGCGTGCGTCCCGATCACCAGTTGCGCCTCGCCTCGATTGATGAGGCCGCGCGCGTGCCGCTTACTCTCCTCGTCCAGCGAGCCGGTCAGCAAAACGACGCGATAACGGCGCGAAGATCGCTCCAGCAGCTTGCGCGCGGCCAGGAAGTGCTGTGTAGCAAGAATCTCGGTGGGCGCCATCAGCGCGGCCTGGTAGCCGTTTTCCATGGCCACCAGCATGGCCTGCAGCGCGACAATCGTCTTGCCCGAACCAACATCGCCCTGCAGTAAACGCCGCATCGGGCTTGGACTCTTCATATCGGCAACAATCTCACCCAGCGCCCGCTTTTGCGCCCCGGTGGGATGAAAAGGCAGCACCTCGCGGATGGCCTCCCGCACCTTGTCGTTGGTGGCAAACCCAATGCCGGCACGCTCCCGCATCCGCCTGCGCTTCAGTTCCAGGCCCAGCTCCAGAAAGAACAGCTCTTCAAAGATCAGCCGCCGGTGCGCAGGCGTAGCCCAGCTTTGCAACCGGGCAAACTGAGTGCCCTCGGGAGGATAATGCACCTCGCGCAGCGCCGATTCCCGATCAGGAAGCGCGAGCCGCGCCAGCATTGCCTGTGGCAGGCACTCCGGCACCGCCCCATGCATCCCTTCCAGCAGGTGAAAAATCACCTTGCGCTGCCAGCGCGATGCCAGCCTTGCCCCGCCCAGCGACTCGTAGACCGGCGTAATGCGCCCCACCTCAAGCAGGCGCGTCTCGGCATCGTCGCTTGCGTCCGGCAGCAGCTCAAACTGCGGCTGAATCATTTTGAAATTCTGGCTGGAGCGTGACGGCTCGACCTTGCCATACAACGCCACCGTCTGCCCGGCGTGAAACTTCCCCTCCAGATAGCTGCCGTTGAACCAGATGCACTTCAGCGCCAGCCGCCCTTGCCCCACGGTCAGCTCGAAGATGGGCGCTTTGCGCGTTCGCAGCAGCAAGGAGCCGCGCACCTCGGCAATCACGCTCGCCATCTCGTCGGGCTTCAGTTCATCCAGGCTGCGCGGGTTCTGCCGATCCTCATAGCGGAAGGGCAGGTGGTAGAGCAGGTCCTCGGCGGTGAGGATGCCCTTGGCGGCGAGCAGCAAAGCCACTGCTGGGCCAACGCCGCGCGCGTATTTCACTTCATCGTCGAGCCGAGCCACACTTTGGATGCTACAACCGTGCGGCGGTCTGGGGCGAATGGGAGGATCAGACGGAAGCGGCCATGGGCTCTCACTGGACGTCGAGGAATGTCGCGGACCAGCCTGTTAAAGGTCCGCTAAGCCGCGTTCGGTTCGTAGACGCGCACCTCTGCTTCAATAGTTTTGGCCAACGCGAGCCTGGCTTTGGTCAAGTCGTGCATCTGTTGAAGATTGAGCCAGAACTCCGGGCTGTTATCGAAGAAGCGGGCCAGGCGCAGAGCCGTATCGGGAGTGATGGCGCGCTTGCCTCGAACAATTTCGCCGATCCGTGTCGACGGCACGCGAATGCTCATGGCAAGCCGGTGCTGACTCAAACCCAGCGGCTTCAGAAACTCCTCTGCCAGCATCTCTCCCGGCGATGTCGTCACGTACTGGTAGTTCCAGCCATGAGCGGGGCGCACCAGGGGCACACTATTTTTTCCCTTTCCGTTCTCCGTGATAATCGACGATTTCAACGTCATAGGCTCCATCCTCCTTCCATACAAAACAAATACGAAATTGATCGTTGATGCGGATGCTGTACTGACCCCGCCTCTTTCCTTTCAATGGTTCCAACATGTTTCCCGGAGGCTCCCGGAGATCGTCCAGACGGGTAGCTGCATCCATCCTGTTGAGTTTTCGCCGAGCCACGACTTCTATGGAGCGCCATCGCCGATTTGTGCCGACCTGAGCCAGTTCCGCAGTGTCGTGGTCCTTGAAGCTCCGGATCATGGAGATAGGATAGGATGCAACGCGTTCAACGTCAAGCGTTAAGAACCTCGAGGAGGACGGTTCCGGCCTGCCCGGCCCCCGCCGGGAACCATTCCCCGGCCGCCCACGTACCCCCTTACGGACCAGTCTGCGCACCACGGCCTTTGCTACACTTGCAGAGACCGTTCCCAAGCTTCACCAAGACCCAGTTTTTCAAAAGAACGCCGGGAGTATTCATGCCAGTAGTCGAACTCGCGGGAGTCACCAAGGCCTACGAGAACAAGGTTGCCGTCAACAACCTGAGCCTGTCCATCGATGCCGGCCAGATGTTCGGCCTGCTCGGGCCTAACGGAGCCGGCAAAACCAGCTCCATCCGCATGATGATGGGCATCACCATTCCGGACACCGGCAGCATCAGCCTCTTCGGCAAGCCCTTCGATCGCAAGAGCCTCGAACGCGTCGGCTACCTGCCCGAGGAGCGCGGCCTCTACAAGAAAATGAAGGTCATCGAGCAACTGGTCTTCTTCGGCCAGTTGCACGGGCTCACCGCGGAAGAAGCAAACACGCGTGCCACCGCGTGGGCCAAACGCATGGAGATCGCCGACTCGCTCACAAAGAAAACCGAAGAGCTCTCCAAAGGCATGCAGCAGAAGATCCAGTTCATCGCCACGCTCTTGCACGATCCCGGCCTCATTGTCATGGACGAGCCCTTCAGCGGACTCGATCCGGTAAACGCGTTGCTGATGGAGCGCACCCTGCTTGAGCTAAAAGATCAAGGCAAAGCGATTCTTTTTTCAACCCATCGCATGGACCAGGTCGAGAAGCTCTGCGATTCAATCTGCCTCATCAACAACGGCCAGGCCGTGCTCCAGGGCAATTTGCGCCAGATCAAGGCGACCTACGAGCGCAACCGCGTCATCGTTGAATTCCAGGGAAGTGCGGAGTTCCTGAAAAGCGACGAAATTGCCGAAGCGCAGAACTTCTCCGGCCACGCCGAGATCAAGCTCAAACCGCACGGCGACGCGCAGAAGCTGCTCCATGAAGCCGCAGCGGTCGCGACCATCTATCGCTTTGAACTGGTTGAGCCTTCGCTCGAAGAAATATTCATCCAGACTGTGGGAGGCAAGGCCGATGCGTAATACACTTCTCATTGCCAAACGCGAATATCTGGAACAGATCAGAGGCCGCGCCTTCAAGATTTCCACCATCGCCATGCCGCTCATCATTGCAGCGCTGCTGGGCTACAGCCATTACATGGACCGCAAGGCCAACACCGGTAAGCACATCGCTATCGTGGCCGAGGATGCGGCCCTTGCCAACCAGGTTCGTCAGCAGTTGCTTGACGACAAGGACGCTCAGTACAAGGTGGATGTGAATGCGCCGGCAACCAGTGAGCAGCGCGCCAGCTTGCAGGAACAGGTTCACGCAAAGGCACTTGACGGAGTGCTGGCCATCGATTCCTCCAATCCAGACAAGATCTCCGCCACCTTCACCTCGCTCTCTGTCGCCGATGTCTCCGAGAACGGCGGCCTGCAAAATGCCTTGAATCGCGGCGTCATCAACGAGCGCATGATCGGCAAGGGCATGACCCAGGCCGATGCCGACACCATGCTGGCCAAGGTTTCCATCGATGCTTTGCAACTGGACAAGGACGGAAAGATCGGCAAGAGCAAAGGGGGCGCTACCGTCATCAAAGCGACCCTGATGCTGCTGCTGATTTCCATTCCCATCATGCTCTATGGGCTTGACATGGCGCGGGCCATCGTCGAAGAGAAGACATCGCGCATCTTTGAGGTGATGCTGGCCGTGGCCAAGCCCGCCGATCTGCTGGCCGGCAAACTGCTGGGCGTGGGCGGCGTCGGCATTACGCAGATCGCCATCTGGGTCATCGGCGCCACTCTATTCATGGGCACCGCGCTTGCCGCCTCGCTGCTCACCGGCGACATGGCCATTCGTTTCTCCTGGGCCGAGGGCATCTTTTTCCCCATCTACTTTGTGTTGGGATTCGCTCTCTTCAGCGCCATCTTCTCCGGCCTCGCGGCAAGCTGCGAAACGTCGCAGGATTTGCAGAAATTCATGTGGGTGGCGATTGTTCCGCTCTACACCGCCATGGGAATGCTTCCGGTCATGATCAAAGACCCCAACTCCGCCTGGAGCATTGCCGCAACGCTCTGCCCCTTAACCTCGCCCTATGTCGCCGTCTCGCGCATGGGCATGACCACGGTGCCGCTCTGGCAGAGTGCCCTCTCCGTTATCCTGCTGGTGCTCGCCATCTGGGGCACGCTCTGGTTCTCTTCGCGCCTCTATCGTATCGGCATCCTTATGTACGGCAAGCGAGCCACGATCCCGGAAATGCTGCGCTGGCTGCGGTATAGCTGAGCAAGCCAGCGCAGCTAACTCCGCCCGCCCCGCTAACTCCGCTAAAATCAGACAGTGACCGTTGACCCCATGAATAGCCGGGTGCCCCAGGTCTCGAATTTGAGACCTGGGAGTCGCTTCACCCTCGGCCAGCGCATTGTTCTCGCCTTGGTCCCGCGCATTGTCTGGGCCCTCTTGCGCATAGTGAGCCTCACCTGGCGCTTCGAGGTGATTGCGGAACAAGGTGTAACACCCATTCTCTTCGGGCTGAATGCGGGACCCCGGATTTTCTGCTTCTGGCATCAATGCGTGTTGCCCTGCACGGTTTACTTCCGCCGCTCGCACGGGATCATCCTCATCAGCCGCAGCTTCGACGGCGAATTGATCACGCGCATTCTTGAGATGTTCGGCTTCCATGCCGTGCGTGGCTCCAGTTCCCGCGGTGCACGCGAAGGGCTGCTCGGCCTTAAGCAGGTAATCGAGAGCGGAAAGCCCGCCATCTTTACCGCTGACGGCCCGCGCGGCCCCATCTATCAAACCAAGATGGGCCCCATCAAACTGGCGCAAATCACCGGCGCTCCCATCGGCTGCTTCCACCTCGAACCCGAGCACGCATGGGTTCTGCGCTCCTGGGATCGCTTCCTGATTCCGAAGCCATTCACGCGTATTGTGGTGAGTTGGGCCAAGCAAACAGGCGTTCCCTTCGATCTTTCCGCCGAGGAGTTCGAAGCGAAACGCCAGGAGCTGAACGCCGCCATCGAACGCGCCCGCTTCAACGCCTATTCCCACTTCAAGAAGGCGCAGCCATGAGCGGCTTGCCTATTCATCAGGCGTCAAGAGATGTTCTCTCTGCAAATGCTGCCATCCTGAGCGGAGTGAAGCGGAGTCGAAGGACCGGCGGTTGTTTTTGTTTCCTTGCGAATCAACTTTCCCGGCCCAGACCCGCAAGCGCGGTGAAGCCATGAGCGCCCTCCGCGTCGACGACTTCGACTTCGAACTGCCACCGGAGTTGATCGCGCAGCAGCCTCCCGCCGAGCGCGGCCTGAGCCGCATGCTGGTCATGAATCGCGCAACCGGCGCTCTGCGCGATGCGAACTTTGCCGATTTCCCCTCGCTGTTCAACCCCGGCGATCTGCTCGTCCTCAACGATAGCCGCGTCATTCCCGCACGTTTATATGCGCATCGCACGGTCATCCGCGACCGCCAGCACCCCAGCGGACAGATTGAAGTCCTGCTGACTGAGCCTGCGGGTGACAACCTGTGGCGCGCTCTCGTCAAGCCCGGGAAGAAAGTCGGCGTGGGCGAACGGCTTGCATTTCCCGCTGCCTCCGGGGTTATTGAACTCGAAGCCGAAGTGCTGGATCGTGGCGAATTCGGCGAGCGCATGCTCAGATTCAAGCCGGTCGAAGATTTCTTCGCGGTGCTCGATCGCATTGGCCACATGCCCCTGCCGCCCTACATTCGCCGCGATGATGCAGCCAACGATCGCGAACGCTATCAGACAGTTTTTTCCCGCGAACGCGGNNGTCACCCTTCACGTCGGTCTTGGCACCTTCGCGCCGCTCCGTGTAGACCGCCTCGAAGATGTCCGCCTTCACCGCGAACGCTACACGCTCTCAGCGGCAACAGCGGAAGCCATCAATCGCGCCGTCAGCGATAGTCGCCGCATCGTCGCCGTCGGCACCACCGTGGTGCGCACATTGGAACACTGCGCACTTCAGGCTGCCGGCGTTGCGCTCGTCCCGCACTCCGGCACAACCGAAATCTTCATCTCGCCGGGCTTCCAGTTCCGCCTGATCGGCGCCCTGCTCACCAACTTTCATCTCCCAAGATCCAGCTTGCTGATGCTGGTCAGCGCGTTCGCCGGCCGCGAACAAGTCCTCGCCGCATATCGTCATGCCATCCAGGGTAAGTACCGCTTCTTCAGCTACGGCGACTGCATGTTCCTGGGCTAGTCCCTTTGTCCCTCAGTCCCTTAGTCCCTGATCTCTGTTCCTGATAAACTCCATATCGATGCCCGACCAACCCAAGCCGCCCGTCTTCCTGCTCGACACCATGGCGTTTATCTTCCGCGCCTACCACGCCATGCAGCGCTCGCGCCCCATGTCCACGCGCGGCGGGCTGCCCACGGCGGCCATCTACGTCTTCGT